>JANMUW010000438.1:0-2443 GCA_031392105.1 Acidobacteriota bacterium
GTCGTTCTGTCGCCAAAGGCGACGGTTCCTCAGTCCGCAAACGCGACACTCAATTGCTTCAGCTTCAACGAATCGCTTCGATCCAGATCATCAATGCCGTCGCGGTTTATGTAGTTGTAAAGGATGTCGCGCTGTTGGGGAATGAATCCGGCCTCGCGGATCTGATAGCGAAGATCTTTTTCATTCGCCTCGACATGAGCACCCGCGGCGGACACTACATTCTCCTCGATCATGATCGATCCCATATCATCGGCGCCAAATCGCAGTGCGGTCTGCCCGAGTTTCAACCCTTGGGTCAGCCACGATGCCTGGATGTGCTGGATGTTGTCCAAAAATAACCGCGACACGGCGACCATCTGTAAATAATCAATTCCGGTCGGCTCTTCGGTGATCTTGCGACCGAGCGCCGTGTTCTCGCGTTGGAAGGTCCACGGGATGAACGCCGTGAATCCTCCGGTCTCGTCCTGCACATCACGCACGCGCTGCAGATGCCTTACGCGATGCTCGATCTTATCTCCAATCCCGAACATCATCGTCGCAGTCGAACGCAATCCGACCTTGTGAACCGCACGCATGACGTCGAGCCATTCCTGCGTATTGCATTTCGTCGAGACGCGTTTACGAACTTCGTCGTCGAGGATCTCGCCGCCGCCGCCCGGAAGTGAATTCAAACCTGCATCTTTAAGGCGCTGCATGATCGTGACGTAATCGAGTTTTGAGATCAGCGAGAGATTGTGGATCTCGGGCGGCGAGAAACAGTGCAGCTGAAACTTCGGATATTTCGCGTGCAATGTCCGCAGCAGATCTTCGTACCACTCGATATTGAAATCCGGGTGCAGACCGCCCTGCATCAGCACGCCGGTGCCGCCGAGCTCTATCGTCTCATCGATCCGCTTTTCGATCTCTTCGATCGAATGAACGTACGTATCCGGCTTTCCGGGCCGGCGATAGAATGCGCAGAACGTGCAAACGACGTTACAGACGTTCGTGTAATTAATGTTGCGATCGATGATGTACGTGACGACATCAGTTGGATTGTGCCGCATGCGGATCTCATGCGCGGCTAGGCCGATGCGGACGAAATCTTTCGACTCGAGCAGTGCGGTGCAGTCTTCGGGCGTCAGCCGTTCGCCCTCTAAGGCCCTGTCCAAGATCGGCTGGATATCACAATTCATTCGTCTATAATCTTAACAAATAATGGCAAACCTCGCGCCTAGTCGGAGCCGAGCTCTTGGCGTTTCTTTGCGGCTTTGCGTCTTGGCGGGAAATCTCCCGCAAAGTCGCGAAGCCGCAAAGGGAGGATTCGGACGTCGTTAAAGTAGATATGAAACCCATCAAGTTCAAAACTCGCTTGATCAGATCGCCCGGATACGAATCCGGCTGGCATTTCATCCACGTCAAGGCGAAGATCGGCGAGAAGTTTGAGAAAAAGGACGGTTCACGTCGGGTCGTGTGCACGATCAATGGCACCGAGACGTTTCAATGCGCATTGCTCCCTTCGGATGGCGATTTCGTGATCATCGTCAACAAGATAAAGCGCAATAAGCTCGGAATCGTCGATGGCGATAAGATCGACGTCGAATTGAAACATGACGACAGCAAATACGGCCTTCCGATGCCCGCCGAATTGAAAGAAGTATTAAAGCAGGATCCAGCCGGTAACAAGCTGTTCCATTCGCTCACGCCCGGCAAGCAGCGTTCATTGCTCTATCTCATCGGAAAGGTAAAAGACGTCGATCGGCGGATCCATACGGCGCTCATCGTCCTCGAACACCTCAAGGAAAATGACGGCAAGATCTTCGGCGAACGGCTGCAGGAAGAACTAAAGCGGCCCGTGTACTGAAGTCATTTCGCCCACCTGCTGACGAGTTTCCATGCAAAGTGAACTGATTTTTGCGCAAAATTGATACGAAATCCCCGTCAACACCGCGTAATAGGAAGAAGGAACGCTCGTTGCAAGGCGGTTTAGATATGGAAAGGCAGGAAGGACAATTTGAATTGAACGATCTCGGACTGGTGGTCTTCGCCATCGTCGCCGGTTGGTTTCTACTGTTCCAATCAGGGTTGTTCTAAATACCGGAGGGGCTTGAGGGTATCGACCAACCCGCATTTCATTGCCAGGTTGAAATACAGCTCCATCCCGGCCTGCATCGACTCATCCACCGAATAGGAAATATTTTCGGATAGGTATTCCGTCATCTCATCTTCGCTTAGCCCGATATCACTAAGATAATTCGACACTATGTCCCTGATGTGCCGAAGGCCCTCATCGCGCGCCGCAGCAAAATCGATACTGCATTCCGGTTTTCGCGTCAGCCACATGGCGAATACAAAACCAAGGCCTGTGTGGGTTCTCCAAAGTTCGGCTAGGTCGAACTTGCGGATCGCAGATTGGGGGTGGGGGTGTGGGGGTTTGGAATGAGGATATGGGAGTGTTGAAAGG
>JANMUW010000060.1:0-8528 GCA_031392105.1 Acidobacteriota bacterium
TATCGACAAGATGCGGAGTCGAAACTTTGATCGGTACGATCGACGGATCGCCGAGCAGAGAAAATTGCGCAAGCGTTTTCAGATCTACCGGATCGAGATTCGGCGAAGAAGCCGCAAACTCCTGTCGTGCTTCCAACACCGCCCGGCCGAGTGAAGCTCCTTCCATCACATGCTTCAAAAAAAATTGGCAGATCAGGTCCGCGGCCCCGTTATCGTTCGCCGGGCCATATGCGATCGTCGAGCTCCCGAAAAAGCCGTACGCTTTGCCGGCGAGATATGCGTTGGCGATCCCCATCTGGCCGTTGCCCAGCGTAGACGAATCGTATAGTTCCCCACCGTAACAGCATTCAACGGAGGCGACGGTCCCTTCGACGATCTTGTTCTTCAGAAGTTTTGCGTCATGCGAAACCGGAAACGACTGTCCTTTCTGTCCGAAAAACTGAGAGGTCGCGGGCGCTCCGTGGCAGTTGACGAAGTGCAGTTTCTTTTTAAGCTGAGCCGCTGTCCACGCCGGTCCCTTCGTCGGCGAAAGATTCAGTTCGTTATTGAAGCCGAACAGGTTGTCGAGGCTCATACGCGTCGAACCTTCCCAGACGAGGGCGCTGATCCCGAAGTATCCGTTGTAGTCGCTGGGCGGCGACGATTTGTGATTCGTCGACGTCTTGAGGAGGTCGATTAGGTATGCGGGATCCGTCGCTCCTGTCAGATCCGGAAGCCGGCCGACGACACGGGTAGGGCCGACGAAAGCTTCGGGTTTTTTGTTATAGGCGGCTTCGCAAGCATAGGGCAGATCTCCATATGCGAACTCGTCGTCATCGTCGCCGGGTTGGAAAACGGGATTCTTCATATCCTGGTGCGGAATGACATCTATCGAGCCGAGGATCAAGATGTAGTCGGGCAGTAACTTCTTATACACCGCATCGATCGCCCTCTTATTTTGTCTCGGATCTTTCGCGTTCGTCACCGCCGTCCCGCCGACCTTTTTCATCGCCGCTGCGTCGTCAATGTTTATGAGCCGAGTCGCGAGCCCGCGTTTCTTATCGGCGGCGATCAATAGATTGCAAGCAGTCTTGATCTTCGAGGCGCCCGCTGATTTATATTTTGCTTTCAGAGCGGAAAGATTCGTTACGATTATTTTGTCGTCCATTTTGTTTTCTCCTTTCTCAACTGGCGGCAAGCAGGGAATAGATCACCTTCAACTGTTGTGGCGCCAGTTCAGGTCTTCTGTCAGTTTCTGTTGTGAATGATATAAACGACTTCCCCGGGCTAGTTGGGAGCTTGGGAACTGGGGCACTCTTCGGACCGCTTGGGAGCAGCTCAGTTTCAAGCTGAAAAATTTATCGACTGATGGTACGCAATATAAATCAGTCGCCTGCAAATAACAAAGATTAAAACCTTCTGTCTTGTGACGAACTAAGGCGGCGTCTTTTGCCCTCAGGGTGGCATGGGTAAAAGCCGATCCCGTCTTCGACAGTCTCCGCAATGAACCTCGTTATCAAGAGATCCTGCGAAAGATGAAGCTTTGATGGCGATCTTTCAGCGCTCTCGAAAAAAATAGGCGGCGCCAGCCCTTGGCCGGAGCCGCCTACATTGTCTGAGTCTCGATAGACTCACCCGACTCGCTAACTCGCCAGACTCTCTATCGTACGAACGCGCTTGCGATCGGCTTGTCGCCTGTCGCACCAAACGGCACGATCTGTGTTCCGGCTGTCGAGCGGTCGATGAACCATGTTGCCGTCGATGGACGGAAGATAGTTCTGTCAAACTTTCCATCGCCGTCGTAATCGCCCGGAGCAGGGATGTCCGTACTTAATCCGAACGGCACCGCGTAGTAACTGGAATCTTCCGATCTCAGCACAAACCATTCGCCCGACGAAGGCCGCCAGACAGCTACGTCTGATTTGCCATCTCCGGTGTAGTCGCCTTGTACAGCTTTGTCAGTTGAGGTCCCGAAGGACAGTGCAACCACACCACCGGACGAGCGCTTCAGCCACCACTGGCCGACGCTCGGACGATAGATCGCGATGTCCGACAGGAAGTCACCGTCGTAGTCGCCGACGACAGGAAGATCGCCGGTCGATCCAAACCTTTCGATGGTCGTCCCGCCGCCGGATTTCGCGACAAACCATGTCCCGGTCGAGGGCCTGAAGACAGCCGTGTCCGCCTTGCCGTCACCGTCAAAATCGGCAGGAGCGGGAACGTCGCCCAAGACTCCGAACGGTACCGAATAGTAGCTGTTGTCTTCGCTTCGAAGAACGAACCACTCTCCGGTCGAAGGACGCCACACAGCGATATCTGCTTTACCGTCGGCCGTGTAATCTGCGGGAACTATCTCGTCGGTTGCCGATCCGAACTGAAGCGCCGCGGTACTTCCGTCGCTGCTTCTGCGATACCACCATTCAGCACCGCTCGGGCGAAATATCGAGATGTCCGCCTTGCCGTCTCCGTCGAAGTCGAAAGGCGTCGGCGAAAATGTGCGTTCGAATGATCCGATGTCCGAGCCATCGCCGGCGGGTGCATTGGGGATAAGCAAATTGTCGTATGGACGTGCCCTCCCGCGTTGGTCGGTTCCCAGGCTTGGGCTGTTCCCTTTATCTATCGCCGGACTTCGGGTCAGGACAGCACGCGTAAGCGTCGGGCCTCCGTTGTCGCGCAGGACTCCGATGCGCGGATCGATCGGAGCGAGCGTAGTACCGAGCTGGTTTGTCGTAGGTCCCAGGCCTTCGCTGCCGTCCGCATTGCCGACCAGGTTAAAGCTTCCGTTATAGGCCTGTCCGAGCGTCGACCTTCCGAGAAGATCGGGACCGTCAGGTGCCGTGTTCGATGCGATCAGATTATTGTTCAGCGTCGCAGTGAAAGTATTGTAGACACCGCCGCCCTTCAGCGCCGTATTGCTCGCGATCGTATTGTTGGTGAACGATACCGTAGCCGTGTTGTAGAGCCCGCCGCCGTTCCCCGCGGCCGTGTTGCCGTCGAACGTGGAGTTTGCGGAATTCACCGTGCCGCTGGTTCCGTTATAGACACCGCCGCCGTTACCGCCGTTGCCGCCGCCTGAAGCTGCATTTGCGTTGATGGTGCTGGTCGTGACATTCAGCGTGCCGCTATCAAAGATAAAGATGCCGCCGCCGTTGACGGCGGTGTTGCTGCGCACGGTGGAGTTTATGAGCGTCAGCGTCGCGCTGTTCGCCATGTAGACTCCGCCGCCATCGCCTGAAGAACTATTGTTGCTGACCGTACTGCCGTTTAGCGTCAGCGTGCTGCTGTTGCCCATGAAAACGCCGCCGCCCAGAGTGCCGCTGAATCCATTGCTGATCGTCACGTTATTAATAGTGACCACCCCACTGTTCACCAGCGTGAATATCCGAAAGCCGTTGTTGCCCCTCACTGTGAACCTCTCGGATTGCGCGTTGTTTAGTGTTATGGGCGCCAACGGAAGATCCGGAAGAGCGCTTAGCAGAGTAATTGTGAATCGGTTGTCCGCAAGATTGTAGCCCGGGTCCGACGTCGGGACAGCGAAGGTGACCATGTTCGCTTCAACGTTTATGTTTGCGTCGATGATCGCCTGGCGAAGACTGCCGGGTCCGGCATCGGCCGTCGTAGTGATCGTTAGCGCTGCGCCTTGAACGCCGATAGCGCCAAGAAGAAGGCAGACTCCAACAAGAGTGTTCGTAAGAATCCCATTAAATTTTTTCATTTTTTATTGTCCGTTAAGAACGTGTGTCAGGACGGTGACGATCACCGAAGAGAGCTAGACTGTCCATTACATGTTGATCGGACGGGATGTACGAAGCACAATAGACACGAAGCAATTGAACCAAGTGCAATCGCCGTACCCTGCAATCGCTGAAATCCCGGAATCTGTTTTCGCTCAGCAGATCGTCAATGGCGTGCAATGTCAGGCGCTCGAACACGAAAGACAACATGTTTGCGTCTCTCTAATACGACCTGCATGCATACACTTATGTACCGCTTTGGAAGGTGGAAGGCAGGGGCAGAAAGCAGAGGGCTAGTTTTTTGCCGCGGATTTGAGCGGATGACGCGGATCAGAAGAAAACTGATCTTTTCTTATCCGCGTTATCCGCTCAAATCCGCGGCTAGAAGTTCTTACGGAACGTAGGCATTCGGTATCGGTCGGTCGCCGTTCGCACCGAATTGCACGATCTGCGTTCCGGCGGTCGTGCGTGCGATGAACCACGTCGCATTCGATGGACGGAAAACCGCCGGGTCGAACTTGCCATCGCCATCATAGTCGCCGGGTGACGGAACGTCGCCATTTGTTCCAAACGGGAACCCGAAGAATGAGAGGTCTTCGCTGCGAACGATGAACCATTGACCGGTCGATGGACGCCAGATCGCAATATCCGTTTTTCCGTCCCCCGTGTAATCACCTTGCACGGCTTTGTCTGTAGCGTTGCCAAACTGAAGTGCGAGAAGTCCGGCGGTCGAACGATTGATCCACCATTGAGCTGCTCCGCCTGCGTTCCTAAAGATCCCGACATCCGCTTTTCCATCGCCGTCGTAATCCGAAACGACTGGCACGTCTCCGGTCGCGCCGAACTGAAATATTCGAGTCGGTGCTCCGCTGGATTGTGATAGGAACCAGTTAGAATTCGATGGCCTGAACACAGCGAAGTCGGCTTTTCCGTCCGCGTCATAATCAGCTGGAACGGGAACATCCCCGTTGGTTCCGAACGGCAAAGCAAAGAACGAGAAGTCTTCTGATCGAAGCACGAACCATTGACCGGTTGACGGTCGGAAGAAAGCGATATCGGATTTCCCGTCCCCGGTATAATCGGCAGGCGTGATCCGATCCGTCGAAGCTCCAAATACCAGCGCGAATGTCACACCTGTCGAGCTGCGATTGATCCACCATTCCGAGGCAGCACCCGCAGGACGAAAGATCCCGATGTCGGTTTTGGCGTCGCCGTCGAAATCGAATGTCGACCGGCCACCTCGCTCGAAGGCGCCGGCGTCCGTTCCATTGCCGCCAGCGGCATTGGCGACCGCAGGATGATCGATAGTTCGCGGGAATCCGGCTCCGCGCTGGTCAGTGGTCAAGCCACTGCTCGTGCCTTTATCGATCGCGGGGCTGTTAGAGAGCAGGGCGATGGTGCGAGTCAGGCCGCCATTGTTTTGCGGGCCCGCCGGATCGAGCAGAGGGTTGAGCGGCAATGCGATGGTCCCCCGCTGGTCGGTGGCCGCCGTTATTCCCGTGCTGCCGTCATTCTTGCCGATCAGATTGAAACCGAAAGATGCGAATGCACCGAAAACGTCCGGTGATGAGCCGCCCGTGTTCAAGGCACTGATGCTGCTTTTAATATTGACCGTTCCTATACGGCTGGCAATCCCGCCACCGACGCCGGGGTCACTCATGGTGCCCGCAAAGTTACCGCTGAGCGTACTGCTGGTAACACTCATTACGCCGTCGTTGCAAAGGCCGCCGCCGGCGGAGATGACCTGGTTACCGCTAAACGTGCTGTTGATGACGCTAACGGTACCAGTGTTTTTGTTGTAAATGCCCCCGCCATCTAAACCTGAGTTACCTATGAAGGTGCTGCTGGTAACATTTACAGTGCCGACGTTGTTGTAAATGCCACCGCCGCTACCGCCGCCGAAATAGCCGGCATCCGTACCAGCGTTGTTGGTGAACGTGCTATTTGTGACGTTGACCGTGCCCGTGTTATTAAAAATACCGCCGGCCGTATTTGCGCGATTGTCGCTGAACGCGCAGTTGACGATGTTGACTGTTCCGCTGTTGTTTTGAATGCCACCACCAAGGCTTGAACTCCCGTTGCTGATGGTCAACCCGGAGAAGTTCACGATGACCGTGGTCGTCACGTTGAAGATGCGGTAATCGGCTACCGTACTTCGCCGTACCGTCAGTAAGTTCGGGCCGGGTCCGGCTATGTCGACGCTTCCGGTAACGTCAGGCAGCGCCTGAGTCAGGTTGATCACCGAGCCCGGGGGAAGGTCGAACTCTATCCCATCGGTGCCCGCACTGCTGTTCGCCACTTGGATCGCGCCCCGCAGCGAACACCCGGCAACGCCATTGGCGCACGCGTTGGCAACGATCGTATCGCTGGTGGTGTTGACGTAATAAAGAAGCCCGCCGACAGGTTCTAGAGCCGCCGCGACCTTTTTCTCCGTATCGGATCTAACGATCTGTGCTTCTTGAGGGATCAAGAAAAAGAAAAGGCCGGATAAAACGCAAACCAAAACCGTGAGGATAATCGACAGTCTCTTTTTCATTTCGTCTTTTGTTATTTATTCGCCATCAATTCCTAGGGCCCTTCGTTCCAAGTGTGGGGCTGGGTTACTTCTAATCCTTTTGCGGCACGGCACAAAACGCAGCAACCACCTGCTTCCGGTTTATGGAAGCCGCGCCAAAAACGAAGGTTCGACGCACAGATAATCCTCCGGTGAATTGTCCGATTGAAACTGGGACAACAGTAACACCGTCCTGCATTATTCGCTAGACAGTTGTCGCCTGAGCAAGTCGCGCAACACCATCGACGTTAGCCCGCGGGCGGAACCTCCCGAGCGAAACGCCTAGTTCACAAGGAGCCAGTTTCGCGAAGTTAGTCGCACCGAGAAGAATGAGATTCGGTCGTTGGGTGATGATCGTGAATTCGCAATCTGAGGAAGTAACGTACTTTCCCACAACTCATTGAACGCTACGGAACAAATGCATTCGGGATCGGTCTATCACCGGTCGCTCCGAACTGCACGATGTGTTCCGGCCGTTGTCCGACCAATGAACCACGTCGCATTCGATGGACGGAACACCGTCGGGTCGAATCGGCGCAAGTCGAAGTCGCCAGCCGATGGAATACGGCCCACGAACGGCTTTCCATTTTTTCCCTTCTTAGGTACTCGTAATCGCGGTTATGCTTGAAATAGGAAAAAACGCCTCGTGACTACCAGAGACACGAGGCGTTTTTAAGTTCAAATCCGACGAGCTGTTTAAGACTAATCGTCGTCCTCGTCTTCAGCTACCGCCAGCAGCGATGCGCTTGTGACGCGGTCGTCGTCGCCAGTCTTTATCAGCGTCACGCCCTGGGCGCTTCGGCCGGTTTCACGGATCTTATCGACACCGAGGCGAATCAACTTCGCCTGCTGCGTGATCATCATGATCTCGCTGTCCTCTTCGATCGGGAATGACGCGACGACCTTGCCGGTTTTGGCGGTGGTCTTCATATTGATGACGCCTTTGCCGCCGCGTTTCGTAAGCCGGTAGCTGCTGACGATCGTCTGCTTGCCAAAGCCGTTCTCGGAGATCGAGAGTATTTTTTCCGTGCCTTCCTGCGAAACAGCGCAGACAGAAACGACCTCGTCACCCTTGCGAAGATTTACACCGCGGACGCCGCGAGCCGCACGTCCCATCGGGCGGACGTCCTTTTCGTTAAATCTTACCGCCATCCCGTCATGGGTCGCGATAAAGATCTGGCACTTTCCGTCGGTGCGGATGACGTCGAGCAGTTCGTCGCCTTCGTCGATGTTGATCGCGTTGATCCCGTTCGCGCGGATGTTCTGGAAATCGGCAAGAGCGGATTTCTTGATCACGCCCCGTCGGGTAACGAACGTGAGATAGGTCTCTTCTCCGAAATCCCGAACCGGCATGACGGCAACGAGCTTACGCTCGCTCGAGAGTTGAACCAGATTGACGACCGCTTTGCCGCGAGCAGCAGCCGCCGCCTCGGGGATCTCGTGAACCTTCATCTTAAAGACCTGGCCGTCGTCGGTGAAGATCATGAGGTACGCATGCGTCGAGGCGATGAAAAGATGCTCGACGAAATCTTCGTTCTTCGCCGTCGCTCCGAGCCGGCCCTTGCCGCCGCGTCCCTGACGCGAGTAGGTCGAGACCGGTGTGCGTTTGATGTAACCGGCCTTGGTGACGGTGATCGCGACGTCTTCGTCCTTGATGAGGTCTTCGATGTTGAACTCAGCATCCGCATCGACGATTACCGTTCGCCGCTCGTCGCCGAAATTCTTCTTGATCTCTTCGAGTTCATCCACGATCACCTGTCGCAGGACTCCTTCGTTCTGCAGGATGTTGTCGAGCTCGGCGATATGCTTGATAATCGCCTCGTACTCGTCGAGGATCTTCTGCCGCTCGAGAGCGGAAAGGCGACGCAGCTGGAGATCGAGGATCGCCTGTGCCTGGACATCGCTGAAACTAAGACTCGAGATGACCTTTTTGAGATCTTTGAGGAAAGCATCATGCGACTTCTCGCCCGTAACGCCGCGCCATTTCTTGATCTCGGCGATCGCGTCGAACTTCGCCGTTAGCCATGACTTCGCTTCGTCGACCGAGCGCGAGTTGCGGATCAGCGGGATAATGTAATCGAGAGCATCGATCGCTTTGTTTAGACCTTCTAAGATGTGCGCCCGAGCCTGGGCTTTTCGCAAATCGAACTCGGTCCGACGACGAACCACTTCGCGTCGAAATTCAAAGAAGTGCTCGAGCATTTCTTTGAGGTTCAGCAACCGGGGCTGGCCGTCGACGATCGCGATGTTGATGATGCCGA
>JANMUW010000035.1:0-20513 GCA_031392105.1 Acidobacteriota bacterium
GAGGTGCAAGCGGCGGTTACACGAGCGGTAAGAAAGAGATCATCGATCTGCTACGCCAGCGTTCGCGGCCGTATCTGTTTTCGAATTCGGTCGCACCGCCGATCGTCGCGGCATCGATCGCTGCTATCGACATGCTGACGCAATCGACAGAACTTCGCGACAAGTTGATGGACAACACGCGATACTTTCGCGAGAAGATCGCGGGGATCGGTTTGGAAGTGTTGCCCGGCGAGCATCCGATCGTGCCGGTCATGTTTGGTGAAGCGATGCCTGCGGTGAAGATGGCGGAGAGGCTGCTCGAGAAAGGCGTGTATGTCATCCCGTTCTCATTCCCCGTCGTACCGAAAGGGAAGGCGAGAATCCGGACTCAAGTCTCGGCGGCACATTCGAAGGAAGATCTCGATTTCGCGATCGCGAAGTTTGCGGAGGCAAAGGAAGAATTAGGTATAGAAAAAGCGAACGCCGTTTCGGACGCTCGCTAATTTCGCAAGAAGTTTTCGTGTGTTTCGTGTATTTCGTGGTTCCTTCTTAGAAGAGAACCACTAAACACACGAAACTCACGAAGGAAATCCAAGCAACTAAGCAGCCGCTTGAGTCTGCTGCTTACCGATCGCGTCCTTCGCCTGACCGGCGATGGTTGCAAATGTCTCAGGCTGTTTCACGGCCAGATCGGCAAGAACTTTACGATCCAACTCAATTCCCGCGAGTTTCAAACCGTACATGAACTGCGAATACTTCATCTCGTTCAGACGGCACGCCGCGTTGATGCGGACGATCCACAACTTACGAAAATCGCGCTTCTTCAGCTTGCGGCCGGTGTACGCGAAATTCAGCGCGCGCTCGACCGATTCCTTGGCCGAGCGATACAGCTTCGATTTTGTCCCACGATAGCCTTTGGCTAAGGCTAATATTTTTTTGCGTTTCTCTAGACGCTTATTACCACGTTTTGCTCTTGGCATAATTCACTCCTATGAGATTTGCGATTTTCAATTTGCGATTTGCGATCGCTGATAACAACGAGATCGCAAATCGGCAATCGCAAATCGAAAATCTATTAATTCCGTCCGTACGGCAGCATCTTCTCGACGCGCTTCTGATCCCCTTCGCTGACTAGAACGTCGATGTCTAATCGGCGTTTCCGCTTCTGCGACTTCTTGGTCAGAATGTGTCTCGCGTGCGAATGGCCGCGTTTGAATTTGCCGCTCGCCGTTGAGCGAAAACGCTTTGCCGCGCCCTTGTGTGTTTTTAGTTTTGGCATAATTACTCTCTTCTCCCATTTTGTACGACAGGCTTTCCAGTCTGTCGCGACAAGCTCGAAAGCCTGTCGTACTTAAAAAATCTCGTCGGCGTCCGTTGGCTCGGGTTTGACCTTTTCTTCCCTAGGTTTTTCAGCCCGTTCCTTTTTCTTATCTTTCTCCGGATCCGCTTCGACCGGTTTCGGAGCAGGCTTTTTCTTTACCTCGGGTCCGCCTTTTTTCGGAACAAAGATGGTGAACATTTGATAGCCTTCCATCTTTGGCGCCACTTCGACCTCGGCGATATCCGCCAGCTCTTCGCTAAGCTTTTTCAAGATCTTCGCACCCAACTCGCGGTGCGTCATTTCGCGACCGCGAAACGCAATGGCGGCCCGGACCTTATCGCCTTCGCCAAGCCATTGCCGCGCGTGTTCCATGCGGTATCGATAATCATGATCGTCGGTGCCGGGACGAAACTTGATCTCTTTGACCTGAACGGTGACCTGTTTCTTCTTCGCTTCGTGAGCTTTTTTCTTCTGCTCGTAAAGAAACTTGCCGTAGTCAATGATCTTTGCTACCGGCGGCTGAGCGGTCGGAGCGATCTCGACCAGGTCGAGCGAACGTCGTCTCGCTTCCTGAATCGCGTCGCGGGTATCCATCACGCCCAGCGATTCGCCATCGTCCGTAACGACGCGTACCGACGGAACTCTTATCCTTTCATTTGTCCGATGCTGCGGTTCACGCTGCCGCGGACGAAAATTTCTACCACCAAATCTTCTAGCGATATGTGCCTCCTGTGGCTAAAACCGATCTCAGAGTGACCGCAGCAATTTCTGCTGGGTGATCATCTCCTTGAACTCTCCCAGTGACATCGCACCGACGTCACCCTGCTTTCTCTCCCGAACCGCGACCTTCTGTTCCTCGAGCTCTTTGTCGCCGAGCACGAGCATAAACGGAACCTTTTGCAACTGAGCGTCACGAATTTTTGCACCGATCTTATCAGATTTCAAATTCGCTTCAACGCGGAAACCAGCGTCTCGCAACTCTTGTGCAACGGTATCGGCGTATTCGTTGATCCGGTCCGTGATCGGAAGAACCGCGACCTGCACCGGAGCGAGCCAGAGCGGAAACGCACCGGCGTAATGCTCGATAAGCACGCCAAAGAATCGTTCGATCGAGCCGAACAAAGCCCGGTGGATCATTATCGGTTCGTGTTTCTGATTGTCTTCGCCGACGTACTCCAACTCGAATCGCTTCGGCAAATTGAAATCGAACTGAACCGTCGAGAGCTGCCAAAGCCGCCCGATCGAATCTTCAACCTTGATATCTATTTTAGGTCCGTAGAAAGCCGCCTCGCCTTCGATCCGTTCGTAGGGAATTGATCGCTTGTTCAGTGCATTAACGAGCGCCGACTCGGCATTTTCCCAGTCCGAATCCGAACCGAGATAGCCTTTATTCTCCGCGCCGCCACGCACCGAAAGCTCGACCTTGAAGTTTTCGAACCCGAACGTTTTGAAAACGTCATACGCGAAATCGACACAATCGCCGATCTCCGTCTCAACCTGATCCGGAGTGCAGAAGATGTGAGCGTCATCCTGCGTAAATCCTCTTACCCGGAGTAGTCCGTGAAGAGTTCCCGAGAGCTCGGCACGATAAACGGTTCCGAATTCGGCATAACGCAGCGGTAGATCCCGATACGAACGAGGATGGGCTTGGTAGATTCCGATATGACCCGGGCAGTTCATGGGCTTCAGCCGGAACTCCGTATCCTCGCCGAATTTCTCGGGCATCTTTATCGGCTCGAAGAGCGAGTCGGCGTAATTCTGTTCATGACCGCTTGTCTGCCAGAGCTGGCGCTTGGCGATGTGCGGAGTAAACACTGCACCGTAACCGCGCTTCTGCAGTTCCTGACGGAGATAATTCTCCATCTCCGTCCGGATCGCACCGCCTTTCGGATGCCAGAAAATAAAGCCCTGGCCGAACTCTTCCTTTATGGAAAACAGATCCAACTCACGTCCGAGCCGGCGATGATCCCGTCGTTCGGCTTCTTCGCGCTGCTTGACCCACGCATCTAGTTCGTCTTGCTTAGCAAACGCGATCCCGTAAATGCGTTGCATCTGCTGGTTCTCGGCGTCGCCTTTCCAGTAAGCACCCGAAAGCGCGAGCAGCTTAAATGCCTGCAGCTTGCCGGTATGTGGAACGTGCGGCCCGAGACAAAAATCAATGAACTGCGAATTGTCGATGTAGTAGACGCTGGCGGATTCCGTTACTTTCTCGTCGATCAGCTCTCGCTTTAAAGGTTCTTCGCGCTGTTCGAATATGTCGAGGATCTTCGCCTTTTCGATATCTTCGCGGCGATATGGAAGGTTCTGCTTCGCCATCGCTTTCATCTTTTTCTCGATGAGTGGCAGATCTTCTTCGGTGAGATTTCGCGGGGCAATGACGTCGTAGAAAAATCCGTAACGCGGATCGTCCATCAGCGCCGGGCCGATGACTAGCTTCGTTCCAGGAAACAGGTCGAGTACGGCGGCAGCTAAAAGATGCGCCGTAGAATGGCGAATGACTTCAAGACCGTCGCGGGTGTCGGCAGTGATCGGCTCGACGATAAGGGGCTGGCCGTTTCCGGTCAGCTGCTTGTTCAAATCAACTTCCTCACCATTGACCTTAGCCGCAAGCGCTTTCTTGAGCACGTCGCGATCGAATGCCTTGATCGCATCCGCGACCGTGGCCGGAGCAGGTATGCTGCGCTCAGACCCGCCAAATTTTACTTGTATCTCACTCATATTCGGTAAATAGCTAATAGTGAATCGTGAATACAGGTCACTCACGAACCCAAAGACGACCTGAATTACTCGGCCGCTCTTATCTATTTTCTATTTACGATTCACGATTTACTCGTGATTCACTACTACTTACTAAGATCTGATTCGATAAGAGCGACTTTGCCCGAAGGACAGCAAACTTAAGTTTGCTGTACTCCATGTTCCCGCCATTAGAGGCGGGTCGTAGTAGTTGTCGTAACAGCAAAGTTCTTCGAAAGCATCGTATCGAAATATCGGTAATTGCTTAGCGGTAACTGGTAAGTAAAGGACTTCACCGACCATTTACCACTTATGACTGTCAATAAAAATTGGTAGTCTCTAGCAGACTCGAACTGCTGACCCCTACCTTGTCAAGGTAATGCTCTACCAACTGAGCTAAGAGACTACACCCCGCATTTTCATAGAAAAGCGAACATAAAGAATGCCAAACGACGGATTGCGTGTCAAGTTATCATCCATGCCGTCCGAACGTATCAATTAAATACGTTTGCCGGGAACACCCGTGGAGGTATTTCTCAAAATAGCAGTACATTTACATGCTTACAATTTGGCACCAAGTTTGCAAATACCTCCCTCGTACCAAACAGAGTTCAGCCCCCGCATAGGAAAATTCGTTTCTTTGCATCGGGGCGATTAAACGTTACAGGAGGACGAAATGATTTCATTATTGATCTGGTTAGTACTAGGGTTTTTGGCGGGCTACTTAGCGAAAGTAGTTATGCCTGGGGCAGATGGTGGTGGCGTCGTGTTGACGATAATTCTCGGAATCGTCGGCGCTGTTGTCGGCGGTTTCATTGGCACGTTTGTCGGCTTTCCGATGATAAGCAGCTTTAACGACATCGGCAGCAGCATTCCGAGCTTCATCTCATCGATAATCGGAGCGCTCGTCGTTCTCGCAATCTATCGAATGGCCGCAGGCCGACCCATTACCGCGTAGGTTATCAGTAACTGTTTCGAGACACGCCGACCGAAAGGTCGGTTTTTTCTTGTATTCAAGCCACGTTCGAAATAAATCGGTGCATTGCGATTGCCACGAGCCTTGCTGTGGAATTGTCGATGTCGTATTTCGGGTTCACCTCTGAGAACTCGATGAGCTTTGTGTTCGCAAGCGAAGCCGCGTACTTCACCAAGGTAATAAACTCCCCCGCCCGCAGGCCGATCGGCGAAGGAGCGGACGAGCCTGGCGCATCCGATGCACGAACAACGTCGATGTCGAAGCCGAAGAACGTATTCAATGAAGAACTTTGGCCAATAAATCGTTGCCGGATGTTTTCCTTCAATTCCATATCCGCCTCCTCGCGCGAACGAAGGATCTCGAGCGAAATGCGATGTACCCCCAGATCGCGGAGGTATTTGTAGTAGACCGGCGACGCGAAGTGAGTCTGGAAGGCAACTTCGTAAAAGTAATTCGGCAATAAATATCCTTCTTCCAAAAGTTGTCGGTATGGGGTGCCGTTGTTACTTTGTTCCGCGATCCGCACATCGAGGTGCGAGTCAACGTTGATGCCGATCCATTTCTCGGGGCCGAAGACCTCTCCCATCGCTTTCCCATCCGGGTACGCAATATCGTTTCCGCCACCGAGCACGATGAGACGCTTTCCGTCCTCTAGGATCTGCTTTACGACGGCGAAGTGTGTTTCGTGAGTTTCTTCCAGCGTACCGCCGATATTTACATCGCCTATATCAAACAATCTCTTTTTAATATTGAAAGGAGTAAGCCGGTAGAACTGTTCGCGGATCGCGTTCGGAGCGTCCGCTGCTCCGACCCGACCATTATTGCGCCGCACTCCCTCATCTTGAGGACAGCCGAGGATCACGATCTCCGCAGAAGGATAATCTTGCGGATCGCTGGCGACGATCTCACCCAAACGGGGATCGTTTGCGTCGTTTAGGGTGAAGAACACGTCGGCGTGAGGACGGGAAGTCAGCGAAAAAAGATCGGACATAGCGGCTATTCTACTGCAAACATAGCGGAAAGACGACTATCCTCAATTGTGCACGATATTGGTACGGTTTGCGTGGCACCCGATTTGCAAACTCCTACGAGTATTGGCTCTCTCCGATTACTTTGGATACGATTTGGGAGGAAATAACCGGATGAAAAAATATATAGTTAGTTTCGTTATTATGACTTTGGTTGGTGGTCTGTTCATGTTTGCCGCTCCGGCAACCACAAACAGCCTGGCAGTCGTAGCGCAGACCCGCAGTTACTACACTCGCCGCGTCGTTCGTAACGGTCGTGTTCGCTACGTTCGTGTTGCGAAACCGAGCTACTACAGACGTCACCGTAACCGTATCAATATGGGAATCGGTACGGGTGCGGGTGCTTTGATCGGCGGTCTCGCCGGTGGCGGTAAAGGTGCCTTGATCGGTGCCGGTGTCGGCCTCGGTGGTTCGGCTCTGTACACATACAAGCTCAACAAGAAGAAAAGAAAGTATCGAAAGGTTCGTCGCTACTAATTAACTGTTTTGCTTCAGAAGGGAAAGGCTGCGGGAGGAAACTCTCGCAGCCTTTCTTGCTTCATTCAGCCTTGTTGGCGCGTCTTGTAGGGCATAACATCAGGCCCATGCCTACCGAGCTACAGAACAAAACAACATCGGTGATAATTGCGTTTCTTAAAGAGATCGGGCTCAAGGTCGAGTTCGGCAGCGTGAACGACGACACATTTCTGCCTGGTATCGAAGTTGTTGCCGGCGGTTTGATCGTAGACGAATCCAGGCTGCTCTTTCCGGGCGACCTACTTCATGAGGCTGGTCATCTTGCCATTGTCCCGGCAACGACACGAGCAAATCTTTCAGGCAAGGTCGAGATTTCCGAAGCCAACCCTGACGTTATCGAAGCCACCGCTATGTGCTGGTCGTATGCAGCGTGTGTTCAATTGGGCATCGAGCCTTCGGTTGTCTTTCACGCACACGGGTACCATGGCCGATAGCAGAACCTGCTATTTGGTTTCGAGCTCGGCGTTTTTCCCGGCGTCCAAGGGCTCGTTTCAGTTGGCATGACGATCAACGCCGCTGGATCCGAACGTTCTGGCCTCGCACCATTCCCTGCAATGCAAAAGTGGCTTCGAGATTGATGCTCGGAAAGTTTTTCTTGACACGTTTTCCCGAATCTCCTATAAATTCTTCACACGCTTCATAACGTCGATCCCAGGGCCGTCACTAGTTTCTTTTCCGAACAAGGCAACAATCGTATGACCCGCAATAACTTTTTGCGCTCATCGTGCCTGGAACACCCAATAAGGAGAACGAACATGCCAAACATCAATCTGACCTCAGCACTCAGAACCGAGTATCAAGATCTTTTCGATTCATGCCTGATCAATTCAGGAACCAGTTTAACCGTCGACAACCTTGCGACTAAAATCGAGAACAACAAGGCACGCTACGCTGCGGTCGGAGGAACGAAGATACCGTGGTACTTCATCGGGGTCATTCACAACATGGAGTCGTCGTTGAACTTTGCGAAGCACCTGCACAACGGTGATCCGCTAACAAAACGCACCGTTCAAGTACCAGCCGGACGGCCGAAGACGGGGACACCGCCGTTTACTTGGGAAGTGAGCGCGACCGACGCTCTCGGGATGAAAAACCTCTTCAACTGGACCGATTGGGAAATCCCTGGGATTCTCTACAAACTCGAGCAGTACAACGGATTCGGCTACCGGAATTTCCATCCAAGCGTAAAGTCGCCTTACCTCTGGAGCTTTTCAAATCACTATACAAGCGGGAAGTATGTCTCGGACGGGACATGGTCGTCGACGGCGAAATCGCAGCAGTGTGGTGCCGCGGTTCTGCTTCGCAGGCTCGCCGAGAAGCAGTCGATAAACTTCGATAAGAACGGCACCCCGGCGTTAGGCAACACCCCGTCGACAAGCGGCTCGACAGTGGGCTCGTTGGCTCCGCTGGTGAAGTACTCGCCGAACAAATTTTCGCAAGTTGCTGCTGATCTGCAAGCCGCATTGAATAAGCTGCCAGGAATCTTTTTGAAAGTCGATGGTTTGGCGGGCAAGCGAACGTCGGATGCGGTTAAAGCACTGACGGGAAGTTTTCTTGCGGGTGATCCGCGGTCCTGAATCAGATCAAGGTAGGATCGGTACTCACAGAAGCTCCCCTCTTCAAAACGATGGGAGCTTTTCGATGATCACGTCATCGGTAGCTTCACGTCATTCTTCTCCGCGAACTCAATCGCTTTCTCGTAACCCGCATCGGCGTGGCGGATGATTCCCATTCCCGGATCGGTCGTTAAAACGCGTTCGATCCTCTTCGCGGCCTCGGGCGTGCCATCTGCGACGATGACCTGGCCCGCGTGGAGCGAGTAACCGATTCCGACACCGCCGCCGTGATGGAGCGAGACCCATGTCGCACCGCCTGCAACGTTGATCATTGCGTTGAGATAAACCCAGTCGGCGATCGCATCGGAGCCGTCCTTCATCGCTTCGGTTTCGCGGTTCGGCGATGCGACCGAGCCGCAGTCGAGATGATCACGTCCGATTACGATCGGCGCTTTCAATTCACCCGACGCAACCATGTCATTCAATTTCAAACCCGCCTTCGCACGCTCGCCGAATCCGAGCCAGCAAATTCGTGCAGGCAAGCCCTGAAACTCAACCTGCTCCTGCGCCATCGTCAGCCATCGCGATAGGTGATCGTTGTCGGGGAAGAGATTCATGATCGCTTCGTCGGTTTTGTAGATGTCTTCTTTGTCGCCGGACAGTGCTACCCAGCGGAACGGCCCTTTGCCCTCGCAGAAGAGCGGACGGATGTACGCCGGGACGAAACCGGGGTAATCGAACGCGTTTGCAACTCCATTGTCGAGTGCGCGCTGACGCAGATTATTTCCGTAATCAAAAACCACTGCTCCGCGTTTCTGATACTCCAGCATTGCCTCGACATGACGAGACATCGAATCCATCGCACGCTGTTCGTATTCAGCTCGGTTTGATTCGCGCAGATCTTTGGCTTCGTCAACGCTCAGCCCGATTGGAATGTAACCGTAGAGCGGATCGTGTGCCGATGTTTGGTCGGTAACTACATCGGGAATAATATTTCGTCTCAGCAGTTCCCAATGCACGTCCGCCGCATTGCCGAGAAGCGCGATCGATCTTGCTTCTTTTATTTCGATCGCTTCGCGTGCGATTGCCAAAGCTTCATCGATGTCGTTTGCCGCGACATCGACCTGCTTGAGCTGCAATCTTCTTTCGATACGCCACGGGTCGACCTCAACCAAAATTCCGACACCGCCATTGAACGTTATTGCCTGCGCCTGAGCACCGCCCATTTCGCCCAATCCAGCGGTCAAAACTAAACGCCCGGCCAGCGATCCCCATCCATGCTGACGTGCGAGCGAACCGAACGTTTCGTACGTGCCCTGCAGAATTCCTTGCGTGCCGATATATATCCAAGACCCCGCCGTCATCTGGCCGTACATCATCAGGCCCTCACGTTCGTACTTATCGAACTGTTCCTGCGTGGCCCAATGCGGAACGATATTCGAATTTGCTAGCAGCACGCGCGGGGCGTCAGTGTGTGATTTGAAAACACCCACCGGTTTTCCGGATTGGATCAGCAGAGTCTCGTCTTCGTTCAGCTCGCGTAACGATCGCAGGATCGCATCGTACGATTCCCAGTTCCTCGCCGCCTTTCCACGTCCGCCATAAACGATCAGATTGTCCGGATCAAAAGCGACCTCCGCGTCGAGATTATTCTGGATCATCCGGTATGCCGCTTCGATCAACCAATTCTTGCAACTGAGCTCGGTACCTGTCGGTGCTTTAATGGTTCGACTCATAGATTCTTTTCAGTTTGGTAGATACTTACGCTACAATCAGCCAGTTCTTTTGGCAAACAAACCCTCAAGCCTGCATTCAACCTATGCCCGATCAAGATCCCAAAATAAGCGAGCTTGAAGCTCGCCTTGACGCGCTTATCCAAGCTCAAACTGACTTTCATAAAGAGGTCAGTCTTATCAAAGGCGAGCTTGTCCGTTTGCGTGCCCGCAGCATAATGGCCAGTCAGGAAGGAACGAAGCCTTCGCTTTATGCTCCTCTGCGACCGACGGATCCTACGCTACCCGGTAAGCAAAATCCTCAGCCTCCGGTGCAAGACCCTCCTGTACCGTCGGAGCAGCAGGCGCCCCGGCCACAGTCCGGTACGCCGCGACCTTCGTCCCCGGCTCCAGCATCATCCCCACGCCCGCCGGTTCGGCCTCAGGCTCCGGCAGATCCGGCGTACACTCTGCCAAAGCGCACCGCCTACGAGCCGGATCCGGTCTTGTCGTCCGCCACCGTAAGCAGCGATGCGTTCTCGCGATTCGTCGCGCAGTATACAGAGAAGGGACGGGAGAATCTCGAGAAGTTCATCGGTGAGAATCTGATCAGCCTCATCGGAATAATCGTCCTCATTCTAGGAGTCGGAATCGGAGCGAAGTACGCGATCGATAACAACCTTATTAGCCCGCTCACCCGAATAATAGTCGGTTACGTATTCGGCTTCGGGCTGGTGGGTCTTGCGATTTATATCAGGCGCAAATACGAGAGCTTCAGCGCGGTCCTGATCAGTGGCGGCATGGCGATCATGTACTTCTTGACGTACTTCGCATATTCACCGTACGCCTTGATCTCGCAGCTCGGAGCGTTTGGGCTGATGGTGATGTTTACCATCTTTACGGTGACGGCAGCCCTCGTGTACAGCCGGCAGGTTATAGCTCACGTCGGCCTCGTCGGTGCATACGCGGTTCCTTTTCTACTGAGCAACGATTCGGGCAACTATCTTGCTTTGTTCATCTACATGACCGTGATCAACATAGGCATCCTTGCGGTCTCGCTAAGGAAGAGATGGGTGCCGATCTTCTACACCTCGTCGGTCTTTACGTGGGCGATCTTTTGCGGCTGGTTCTTTACAAAGTATTCCCCGCAAGAACACTTCACACTTGCACTCACTTTCCTGGGCATCTTTTTCGCGATTCTATACGGAACCAAGATCGCGCAGACACAGCTGCTCAAGGAGAACGACAACAGTCTCGAGAACCTGGTCTCATCAACCTTGACCGCTGCGATCTTTTTCGGGATGTGCTTTGGCGTCGTATTGAAGGGGTCGCTCGAACCGGTTCAATACTGGATCTTATTCAGCTATCTCGGGGTGGCGATGGCTGCGATAATCGGGGCATCGTTGAAGTTCTATAAACATGCGTTCGGCTTCTATACCGCATCCGCATTTACGTGGGCCATCTTTGCCGGCTGGTTTGCGACGACGTATTCGTATCAGCAGTACTTCGAGCTTGCGTTGACCTTTCTCGGCGTCTTCCTGGCGATATCGTATGCGACGACGTTAGTGCAGACGAGGCTTGTGCAGGATGACGACGACCGGACGGGCAACATCATCGCCGCAGTTTTGACCGGCGCTGTATTTTACGCTTTTTGTTATGCGTTGATGATCGACCCGTTAATCGAGTCGCCGCGTTACTGGACCCTGTTTTCATACATTGCGGCATTTTCGATCTTGTTGCTCGCCACCTCGTTCAAGTTCTTTGGCCGGGTGTTCATGTATCTGGTCGTTCCGTGCGCATGGGTGATCTATGGCGTCTGGTTCATAAGCCGTTACGACGCATCCGAACACTTTGCCGTTGCGACGGTCTTTGTCGCCCTCTTCTTCGCGATCTTTTATAGTTCCGTACTCTTTCACCGGCTGGTTGACGATAATTTTTCACTCGTTCAGCATACGTCGCTGATGCTATCGAACGCATTCGTTTTTTACGGATTCGGATATGCGATTCTCGATAGCAGAGAGGCACTCAGCGGATATCTGGGACTATACACTGCGGCCAATGCGGTCCTTCATCTCGCTATTTCGCTTTTTGTCCGTTCGATCAAACCAAATGCTATCGATGTGGTTCAGGTTCTCACCCTGCTCGTACTTACGTTCGCTTCGATTGCCGTACCGGTCCAGTTCGATGGAAATGTCGTAACGATGGTCTGGGCAGCCGAGGCCGCGGTCCTGTTTTGGTATGGACGGACCCGTGCGGTGCGACTTTTTGAGTACTGCGCTTATCCGGTCATGTTTCTTGCGGCTGTGAGTATGTTTCTGGATTGGGCGGTTTCGTACGGCGATCGGATGTCCGGTTTGGGTCCGGTGAGTCCCGTCTTTAACAGTGACTTTATAACTGCAGCCGTTTTTGTCGCGGCCTTCGCTCTGATCTACATAACCAATCGGAACGATCGGTACGAACCTGCGATCGATAAAAATCTGACTAGACTTGTCGGATATGTGATCGCGACCACCGGTTCTTTTGTCCTCTACAATATGTTCAGGAGAGAGATCGGCAATTATTTCTACATACAGTCGGTGCCGCTCGGATCTGACGGCTCAATGACACGAGTTCGCGCGGAAGGTGACCTACAGGTGTTCAACGTGCTGGCGCAGATCGATTATTCGATCCTCTTCCTCATCGCGATGTCGGGATTTAATTTGAAGAAATTCCGTTCGTCCTCTCTCGCGTTCGTAAATTCCGGTCTAAGCATTCTCGCCCTCGGTGCGTTTGCAACCATTAGCATGTTTCTCTTTTACGTGCTGCGAGAATCGTATATGTCCGATTCGTTCGAAGGTCCGGCCTTCATCGCTCCGATAATGCACATCGCGATCCGGCCCATTTCGTATCTTTTCGCGTTCGGGCTGATCTATCTGCTCTACGAATACAGCCGCGACGAATTGATGACCGGCCGGCTTTCGGAGAGATCATTATCCCTGTTTTTCGAAACCATCGCGTACACATTTACGTTTATAGTGGCGAGCTGCGAATTGCTGAATCTGATGGGGCAACTACACATTCCCGATGGAACGAAACTCGGGCTAAGTATCCTGTGGGGA
Organism: Acidobacteriota bacterium; assembly: GCA_031392105.1. GTDB lineage: Bacteria > Acidobacteriota > Blastocatellia > Pyrinomonadales > Pyrinomonadaceae > OLB17. The sequence continues at coordinate 12,923 of JANMUW010000035.1, forward strand.
GTGTACGCACTGTCGCTGATAGTAATCGGTATCGCACGCGACAAGAAGCATCTTCGGATCGTGGCATTCGTGCTGCTGGCGGTTACGCTTGCAAAGCTCTTTCTCTACGATATTGCGGACTTGGATACGATACCGAAGACGATCCTATTTGTGACACTCGGTATCACGCTGCTTGTCGTTTCATTTCTTTACAACAAATACACTGCCGTTATGTTTAAGACGGACGCGGCTCAGGAAGATTAGTGATCTTGGTATTCGTGAGGTTATTTCTATGAAATTTCGCACTACAGGAATATTGGTTTTTATCGGATTGCTCTCGATCTCGGCATTCGGCCAGGCTGCCTCGGAAACGGCCGCTGTGGCGCCGTCAAAGTTCGACGCGGCGCTTGCGAAGAAGGTCGGTGCTGACGAACATGGTATGCGGCGTTACGTAATCGCTTTCTTGAAGACCGGCCCGAACGACGCGAAGGTAACGGGTGATGCACGTAAGGCGCTTTTTAAAGGCCACTTCGACAACATGAGTAGACTGGCTGCCGAAGGTAAACTCGCCGTCGCCGGTCCTTTCAACGATCCGGCGAAGGTATTCCGCGGATTGTTCATCCTCGCGGTACCTACGGTAGAAGAGGCAAAGTTACTCGCCGAAACCGATCCGACTGTGAAGGCCGGAGTTCTGATCGTAGAGTATGTCCCCTGGCTCGGATCGGCTTCGTTGATGCTTAGCAACGAGCTTCACGATAAGGTCGCCGAGAAAAGTTTCTAAAGACGGGCTCTTCGAATAGATTTTAGATCCTACATTCTAGATCTGCGCTTTTGGATACCAGATAGTTCATCTAGAATCTAGAATCTCGAATCGAAAATCTATTTGGAGGAATTTCCCACAATGAGTTCAAGCATTTTGCTTCAGAAGTCGTATGCCTTCGCACTCAGGATAGTCAGACTTAGCGAGTACTTAACCCGCGAGAATAAAGAATTCGTGTTGTCGAAAAAAGTCCTCGACTCGGGGACAGCCATTGCAGCATTGGTTGAAGAGGCCCGTCAGGGCGAGGACCGAACTGAGTTCGGGCAGCGACTCGGAATTGCCGCAAAGGAAGCTTTCAAGACAAACTAGTGGATCAGACTTCTTCGAGATGTAGATCGGATCTCAGCCGAACAGGCTTCGTCGATATTGTTCGATTGCGAAGAGCTCAGAAAATGCTGATCGCTTCAAGGAAAACGACCCGCAATGCAGGCTAGCTTGGTCATTCACAATATTGCCCAGCTTGTAACCTGCGCTTCGCCCATTGCGAAGAAACGCGGCTCCGCGATGCGAGATGTCGGACTGATCGTAAACGGCGCCGTCGCTATATTTGAAGGTAAGTTCGTCGGCGTTGGAAGCTCAAAGGAGATCCTTCGCGAGTTCGAGGCTGAACAGGTCATGGATGCGAAAGGACTCGTCGTTTGTCCTGGTTTTATCGATCCGCACACGCATATCGTTTTCGGAGGCGATCGTCTCGACGAATTCGAGTTGAAGATCAAAGGCGCAGATTACCTTGAGATCCTGGCAAACGGCGGCGGGATCCTTTCCACGGTTCGCAGCACGCGCAGCTCTTCCGTGAAGGAACTTGTCGAGCAAGCCCGCGGCCGGATGGACAAGATGCTCGCCACCGGTACAACCACTTGCGAGATCAAGACAGGTTACGGCCTCGACACCGAAACCGAGTTGAAGATGCTCGACGTTATCGCGGAGCTCGATAAGACCCATTCGATTGACATCGTTCCGACATTCCTTGCCGCCCATGCTGTTCCGCCTGAGTTCAAACACGACGCCGACGGTTATGTAGATCTGATCTGTCGGGAAATGCTTCCCGCCGCGTGGAGATGGTACGAACGCTCGCACTTCCATGGACGCGTACCGTTGTTTGCCGATATCTTTTGCGAAAAGAACGCGTTCGATCTCGAGCAATCGCGTCGCGTCCTCGAAACGGCGCGGGAGTTGGGTTTCCTGCTAAAGGCGCACGTCGATGAATTTACGAATCTCGGTGGAAGCACCTTGAGTCTCGGGCTGGGAGCCACATCGATCGATCATCTTGATGCGATCTCGGACGAAGAAGTGGCTCTGCTGGCGGGTTCGAATACAATTGGTATTGTGACGCCGACCGTAAATTTCAATTTCGGCAGCGGCGAATTCGCGAACGCGAGGAAGATGATCGACGCGGGGTGCGCGGTCGCCCTCTCAACCGACTACAATCCGGGATCGGCGCCGTGCCCGTCACAGCCAATGGCAATGGCGATCGCATGCCGTTATCAGAAAATGTTACCGGCTGAAGCAATGAACGCCGCGACGATAAATGCGGCGCATGCAATTGGCCTTGGTGAGCGAGTCGGATCAATCGAATCAGGCAAGGCGGCCGATCTCCTGATTCTTGATTGTGAAGACTACCGGCTTGTCGCGAACGAGTTTGGAGGAAACCTGGTTTCCGAGGTGATAAAGAGAGGCGAAATCGTTTATGCAGAAAAATGAGTTCGGCACGGTGCTCGAACGTTTGGCCGAAGGCTGGACATCACGCGAGTACGAAAGCGTGGCCGGGCATTTCGCGGACCGCGTGTTTTACTCAGACGCTTTGAATTACACTTTCCGGGATGTCCGATCACTGCTTCGTTTTTTTCAGGACGATGGGGGAAAGCCACAGTCCTGTAAGTTCCACAATTGGGTCTTCGACGAAGACCGGCAGCTCGGGGTAGCCGAGTTCAGCTACCAGGGCACGTATGCGTACCATGGAACTGTCTGGATAGAAATAACGGACGACAAGATCGCGTGTTGGCGCGAGTACCAGCATATGTCGGAAAAAACAAGGGACGAGTTCTGGCAACAATGAGCGAAATCAATCTCGACGGCGAGAATCTTACATTCGAACAAGTGGTCGCGGTAGCGTACGGCAAGCCGGGAGCTCCGCGTGTAGCCATTCATGAGTCCGCGAAAAAGAACGTTCAGAGATCGGCAGCAGCGGTCGACACCTTGCTCGACCGTGGCGAGATCGCCTACGGGATCACGACCGGCTTTGGCGCGTTCAAGGACAAGATAATTAGCCGCGACGAGGTCGAACAGCTTCAGCGAAATATCGTCGTCAGCCATGCCGTCGGCGTCGGAAATCCATTTGATACTCCAACCGTTCGGGCAATAATGCTCATCCGCGCGAATACGCTGGCTCGGGGATATTCGGGTATTCGACTCACGACCCTTGAGCTAATCCTCGAATTCCTAAATCGAGGGATCCATCCGTTGATACCCGAAAAGGGAAGCCTCGGAGCGAGCGGTGATCTTGCTCCGCTGGCGCACTTCGCGTGCGTTCTGATCGGCGAAGGGAAGGCTGAATACAACGGCGAAGTTGTTTCCGGAGCGGATGTATTATCGAATGCAGGGTTGCAACCCATCATCCTGAAAGCGAAAGAAGGTCTCGCGTTAACGAACGGAACGACGGTGATGACCGCGGTCGGCCTGCTTGAAACAGCACGTGCAATTCGGTTGTCGGAGCTTGCCGACATCGCCGGCTCGCTTAGCCTCGAAGCTCTGAATGGCACGGTCTCAGCGTTCGACGAGCGCATCCACGCTCTTCGACCGCATCCTCGTCAGATCGATTGCGCGAGAAACCTGCGAAACATTTTAAAAGGCAGTGAGTTCGTCCGCGACTTTGATCCGGCCAATGTTCAGGATGCATACACGCTGCGCTGCATGCCGCAGGTTCACGGTGCGTGTCGCGACGCTGTTGCGTACGCCGAATGGCTCATCAAACTCGAATTAAATGCGGTGACCGATAATCCGCTCATTTTTATTAGCGACGCGGATAGTGAAAGTAGCGACGCGGAGAGTGAAGGACGAGAAGGCACGGACCAAGAAACCGACACGTCCCGGCGTCTCCCCGACTCCGCGTCGATCGAAGTTCTGAGCGGCGGCAATTTCCACGGCGAGCCGCTCGCCCTCGCATTCGATTATCTGACGATCGCGCTATCCGAGCTAGGCAATATTTCCGAACGCCGGATAATGAGATTGACCGATGAGGCGTCGAACGCTCACACGCTGCCCGCTTTCCTGACAGAACACGGCGGATTGAATTCCGGGTTCATGATCGTTCAGTACACGGCGGCGTCGCTGTGCACTGAGAACAAGATCCTCTCGCACCCGGCGAGCGTTGACACGATTCCGAGCTCTGCGAATGTCGAGGATCACGTCTCGATGGGGGCGACGGCCGCGCTCAAGCTCCGGCAGGTCGCCGAAAATCTTGAGCATATCCTGTCCCTTGAATTGTTGTGCGCGGCCCAGGCGGTCGATCTCAGACGCAAGACTATCGGTGCCGAAAAAAGGCTGGGTGAGGGAACTCGAGAGATTTACGAGACCATTCGCCGCGAGGTTCCGTTTGTCGGACGGGACGAATATTTAAAAGATTATATCGATGCCGTTAACAGCATCGTTCGGAAGTTCGAATCGAAAGGAGAGTTGTAATGGACCCGGATCACAAGGCGACTATTTTCTCCCGCTTCTCCCGCTGGATCGCGGCCGTGACCGGTCGGCCGAAAACATTCTTTATAGCTTTCTCGGTCATCATTATTTGGGCGATCACCGGACCAATGTTCTCGTTCAGCGATACCTGGCAGTTGGTGATAAACACGGGAACGACGATCATTACATTCCTCATGGTCTTCCTTATTCAGAATACGCAGAACCGCGATACCGAAGCGCTGCAGATCAAGCTTGACGAGATCATCCGTTCGCTTCGCGGGGCGCGAAACGAGGTTCTCGATCTTGAAGAAATGGACGAGAAACAGCTCGACGAGATTCGCAAAGAATATCTGCATTTGGCGGAACACGCGCGTGTGCACATTCAAGAGCGTGGGAAAGAGCGGCAATCCGACCGCGAATTATGAATAGCTCAAACGTGCGTACTTTCTCTCTACCGCTAATTTTCATTTTGTTGTTGTTTGGCTCGCTCGATGCTGTAACTCAACCACTCCGACCGGCATATTTTGACGAGGTCGTGGAAAAGCGACTGTCGTCCGAGTCGGTAGGCGCCGAATGGACGTTCGATAAGTTTTGTCCCGTTTCGACTGACAGGGTTGCGCTGCACGTGCTTCAGAGTTACGGTTCGATGTTTGTGGCGAATCAGTTGGTTAGACTGCCGCAGACATGCATTCTCAAAGGCGAGGGCGAGGTGCTCCGCTTTCAAAAACAGCTCGAGAAAAAAAAGTTTGAGATCAACGGAGTTCAAATAACATTGCAAACCGTAGCTGCCGCGACGCTGGAATCGGCGATCGCAGAAGCTGCGGTAGTCGGTCTACAGATTACCCCGCTCGATGGTGCTATTGCGGGCGGACGATCTTATGGCGATACCTTGATGTTGTGGAATTCGCGCGTTTTTCCGGGCATGGAATTCTGGATCAAACGAGGACGATTGCCGTCGGAAGCACGTAATGAACTCGCCCGACTCGGACTGCAGCAAAAGGTTGCAAAGATCCTCGAGTGGGAATCGCAGGGAATCTTTTTTAGCACAGACAGGACACGATCGATCTTTACTTCAACGGCACCACCGGGTACGTCACAGCACCTCGCGCTTATCGCATTCGATGTCGTCGAATATTGGAATCCCACGGTTCGAGCCATCCTGAATAGGAACGGGTGGTTTCAAACCGTGGTTGACGATCCAGTCCACTTTACATTTCTCGGATTTCCGGAATCCGAACTGCCGGGGCGCGGCCTGCGAGCGGTTCAAAAGGGAAGCCGGCAATATTGGGTGCCAAACTTATCCTCGACATCCGCTCAGTGATTACTACGAATTAATGTTCACCGGCGCCGGATAGCCCTTGCCTTTTAGCGCGGCGATGTCTACGACGATCTCCTTTACGCCCTTTATGTTTTTTGTCACCTTTTCGCTCGTCGAAGGTTTCTTGTCATTTTTGGCTTCCTCTTCGACCGGCTTGCCCTGCGCATCCATGGCCATCTTTGCCAGCGCATCGCGAACTTTCGTCTGTTCGTCTGCTGACAGATCGTTCATGGAAAGGCCGTAAGCCTGCAGAACCCGGGCAAGACTCTCTTCGGTGTTGGTCCCGTGCTCGTACACATCGCGGTAGATGTGAAGCTTCCCGTCCTCGGCGACGATCGTTTCGTATCTCAGTTCAACGGGGACTGGCTGCTCGAGATTCACCTCTTTCGTCTCGGTTTTCTTTTTCTCGTATCCTTTGATGTCCTGGAGTGTCAGTGCCGAGCCCGAGACCTTAGCGATCTCGACCGCGAAATCCTGGACCAGTGCATTCGTGAGGCCGACGCATCCGTGCGACGCAAAAGTTCCAAGGCGGCCAGGACTTTTTCCTCCATGGATCAACGATGGCAATCCGATGGGAATCTTTATCGGGCCGAGAGGATTGTCTTTACTTCCGGCTTCTACCTTTTTCCCCGGTGCAAATTTGCCTTTTACCCAAGGCTCGTCCGGCGGGGTCCAGGTCGGATTGAAAATTATTGACTTCGCCGTCCGCAACCCAACGGGCAGAGGAAATTCTGGATAACCGATCCCGATCTTGTAGCTCTTGATCAGCTGGCCATCACGGAAAATATCCATTCGGTAGGCTGGAGCATTTACTACGATCCGCGTATCGGTCGGCACGGAATTCGGCTTTGCGAGAGCCGCCGCATCACCACCAGACCAACTTTTGCGAGCGAGGGCGAGAAACTTTATCCCGGCTTCATTACCCAGTATCGTTTTTATCTGCTTGTCTGCCTCAATGATCGACGTGCGGGTTGAACGGCCCTCTTCGATGTCGTCATCGGAGAGCTTCAGCACCGCGTCTCGAGCCGCATTCTTTAACTTATCGAACTGCTCGTCGCTCGGCTGCACGCTGCGCTTCACCTCGGTGACAAAAGCTTCGTCCGCGAGCAATGCATCGACGACAGGTAATGTTATCGGCACGTTCGATGCAGCCGCTTCGGTCTCGGGCTGCGGACTGACTTGATTCGTATTCGCAACATTCTGGGAATTCGAAGTCGTGTTGCTCGGAGGAGCGTTCGAAGTCGACTGATTCGGAGCACATCCCGAGACTATGATCGAGAGAAACAATCCGAACGCGCCAAGCAGCGGGGATTTACCCGACATCAATCTTGCCGATCCGGCGCATTTATATCCTGTTCGTATTCCGTACATACATCTTGCTTGAGCAAGCCGTGTTCCCGAAAACCCGTTCGCGTTGCCTATTGCGGGAGCTGACCGCTTTTTAATACGGGATATGGGTTAATGTTGGTACCGGACCAGAAGCGTTTTGGATCGGTGACGATAGCGATGGAGAAATGGAGATGGAAGTTTCCGGTGCCGGCGTTTCCAGTATCCCCAACAAATCCGATCGTCGTGCCTTTCTGCACACGCGTTCCGATCGATATCTCATCCGCCCGCCTCTGAAGATGCGCGTAGTACAGAATGTATTTTCGATCGGCCGTTAGTTGATAGACCGTGATGCCTCCACGCTCGCTGTCCCAGAATTTTACGATTTCGCCGTCGGACGCTGCGACTACCGGAGTACCGGCGGCAGCCGGGATGTCGATGGCATCGTGGAAACGGCCTTCGGATCGTGAGTC
>JANMUW010000101.1:0-4409 GCA_031392105.1 Acidobacteriota bacterium
AGCGGAGCCGCGCGTGGAACCGAGCCTTACCGCGATTAATCCGAGGCACCATTCGTTCCGACAATGACATCCGGAAACTCAGCCGAGATCTGGTCCGGCGTCTTCGAATCTATCTCACCTCTCAATGCCTTTGTCCCTACATTCGCCTTGAAGTTTCCGATTTCGTCGTAGAGCCGCCGGTATTGCGCCGAGTTTCTGAGCACGCCCTGGACATACGCCTTCGTTTCTTTAAAGGGAATATTCTCGACAAAATCGTCTATCTCGATCGGCAAGCTAGCTCGCCATGGATTCACGCGGCCGGGACCGGCGTTGTAGGCGACGGCGACGTATTCGATACGGCCGAACTTGTCGAACTGGTCGCGCATGTAAGCCGTCCCGAGCTCGATATTCAAGGTGGGCTGAAACAAAGCGTCGGCCGTGATCGTCGCGGCCGATCCATATTTCCGTGCCGTCGCACGTGCCGTCGGGATCAGCAGCTGCATCAACCCGTATGCGTTCGCATGCGACTTTGCACGCGGATTGAAAACTGACTCTTGCCGAATCAGTCCGGCCACCTGATAGTGATCCAGATTTCGATTTTTCGCCCATGCCTTGATGTGTTCCCAATTTGTCAGCGGATAAAAAATGTCCCACTCATCCCGTCCCATCTCTTCGGGAAACATTTGAGAATAATCCGGGTAGCTTTTCGCGAGTGCAAGAAGAGCGTTCACGTTGTCGCCTTTCATGCGGTAGTGCCTGGCGAGGGCGAGGTTGATCTTCGGGGAATTCTGCGCCGTCTTCTTCGCTTCTTCAAGTTCGTCGATCGCCCAATCGAAAAGACCGACCGAGCTAAGCTCGTCGCTCTTTTCAGCACGCACCAGTTCCTTTGCGGTCGAAGTCTCAGGTGCGACGGTGATCGTTCGCAGAGCGGCAACCGCCCTTATGACGAGCGGATCGGCCGAACGCGTCGCGGGGCAACTCATAGCCGCCAATCGCTGGTGTGCGAGATAGCCGTACCAGTTTGCTGAGTATCGATAGATGACACCTTCGTAAAGCGCGCAAGCATCGGCCGTCTTGCCGGCACGCTCTGTATCGCGAGCCGCCCAATAGCCCGCCTTGCCGCGGTTCGTCGTATCGCGTTCGGCATAGCGTGCGAGATGCTCGGTGAGCATCTTAGAGGACGAGGCGAAATCTTTGCTTTCGTGCTCGAGCCAGGCGAGCTCGAACTGTGCACCGGCGACTTCGACGGCGTTCGGAAAATTGATCACTGCCGATCGAAGGAACGATTGCTCTTCGAGTTTATTTTTTGCATCACGCGCCGCCATGCCCGCATCGATCCAGGCCTTCGGCGTCCATTTGCCCGATGGGAATTTTTGCCGCAACTCTTCCGCATTGGTGCGGGCTTGCGGCCACTGCCGCGCACGGGCGTACGCCATTGCCAGCTGGTAATAAGCTTCTTCCTTTTCTCTCGCGGACGCTGGAATTGCGTTGAAAGTGCTTTGCGCTTCGGAGGCTTTTCTAAGATTCGAAAAAGTCGTCAGCTGCTTTAGACGCACCCCGCCTGTCAAAGCTGCCGGATATGCCGCCGCCAGTTCGGCATAAGCTTTCTCAGCCGCTGCGAAGTTACGTGCGGCAAACAAACGTTCAGCACGCGCGATCGCTTCGTCCGCGGATTGCGGTGTCAACGGCTGTACGAGCGAGGTGAGTTTCGCCTCTGCCTCCTTCGCCGCATCGGAGCCCGCTCCGAGGAAATAAACGCGTCGATAAAATCGGATTGCGTCGGACTGGTTTCCCTGAGCTTCGTAGGACTTGGCGGTCAGTAGATTCGACGCTGCATTGTTCGTCTCGTTCAACGCATGGAGCGACGAGGGCACGGCAGCCGCCTGCCCTGAGGCGACTGCGGATTCGGCCCACTTTAGCTTCGCGTCTGTCGCATAAAGCGAGTCGGGAAAATCCTCGGCCAATCTCGAAAAAACTCGCATCGCCTCAGAGTGATTTCCGGCTTCCTGCAGCGAGTACCCACGGAGCCACAGGGCGTGGTCCGCCACTTTTGTCTTCGTCCGAAAGTCGTCGGTGTTCAGTAACGCAGCCGCGCCGGCAAAGTCCTTACTGTCGAACTTGATCTTCGCCCGCAAAAGCTTTGCGAGCAGGCCGGTCCGCTTTCCGGCAAAGCGTGCCTCGATGCCTGCGACGTAATCTTCCGACGGTGAGCGTCCGTCGCGGGCCATTTGGCGAAGATTGGCAAGGACTTGTTCCTCGGTCTGCTGCGCCGAGCACGAGGTGCTGAGCAGTGTTAAGGCGAACAATAGACACGATGAGAAGGTAAATATCTTGCGCAAGGTCATTGGTCAGGTACTCCGGGATTTTGATGCGTGAATTGCAGAGGTAATGTCCCGCTAAAAAGGCTTTCAAAGTATATCGATCCGATATATGATACCAACAAATTTCCGAGGGAGTCTTGGCTTTTGAGAAATGTAAGTGCATCGTGCCTGATCGTTCTCGCTGCGGTGGCGTCAATCTACTCGCAGGACCCGGCCCCGACTGCGACGCCATCATCGCCGAGCGATGGCAAGGTAGTAAAGATATCAACCACGCTGATCCAGATCGACGTGTCGGTTACGGATCGCAGCGGCAATGTGGTCCGGGATCTAAAGGGTGACGAAATCGAGATCTACGAGAACGGCGAGAAACAGCGGATCACGAACTTCTCATTCGTTTCGAACGCTGTAAGACAGAAGGAAAAGAAAGAGAAAAAAGTTGATTCAAAAGCGGCGATTCCAGAGCCGCCACTCGTTCTACGACCGGAGCAGGTAAAACGAACAATCGCCCTCGTCGTTGACGACCTGACGCTATCGTTCGAAAGTGCGGCCCTCGTGCGTCGGGCCCTAAAACGTTTTGTCGATCAGCAAATGCAGGACGGCGACCTGGTCGGCATCATCAGGACAGGAGCTGGCATCGGTGCCCTCCAGCAGTTCACTTCGAATAAACAGCAGCTCTATGCGGCGGTTGAGCGCGTCAAGTGGAACACTGCGGGCCGTAGCCGTTTCGGATCGTTCGATCCGTCAGAGCCTACGATGGCCGAAAAGAACCGCTCGCTTCAAGATCCCTATACGTCCGATCGCGACATACGACAGGAAAAAGAATTTGCTCGTGGATTTAGTGACTTTCAGGAAAGCGTTTTCGCGATCGGAACGCTCGGTGCGCTGAAGTATATTGTTGCCGGAATGGGCGAGCTGCCTGGGCGGAAATCGGTCATATTATTCTCGGACGGATTTCAAATACTTCCGGGTTTGAAAGCAGGCACGCCGCTATCGAGCGACCTCAAACGTGAGCCCGGCCAGTCGGCGGATGGATCGACCGCGGGACGTACTCTCGATTTTCTAAAAGAGCTGGTCGATATCGCAAATCGAAAATCGGTTGTGTTTTATACGATCGATGCTCGCGGGCTCGAGACCACCAGCATGACCGCCGCGGACCAGTTCGCGGATCCGACCCTCCTCGACCCACAGGCGCTCATGTCGATCCAACGCGTAACGTCCGATCGCAGTAATGAGCTTTTCGATTCGCAGCAGGGCCTTACTTACCTCGCTAAAGAAACAGGCGGGCTTTCGTATATAAATCAAAACGACATCGGCTACGGGATCGATCGGGCGCTCGATGATCAGAGCTTTTACCTGATCGCGTACGAACCTGACGAGGATTCCTTCGATCCGGAAACGCGCAAATTCAACAAGTTGGAAGTAAAGGTTCTCCGAAAAGACACGAGAGTGAGACATCGCAGCGGCTTCTTCGTCGGGAGCGAAGAAGAGAAGGTGCGCATCGACATGAATACTCCGACAAAGATCATGCGGGCTCTCACTTCACCGTTCGCGGTCAACGGAATAAGCCTCCGACTAAACGCACTCTTCGGCCACGACGAGAAACGTGGATACTACGTTCATTCTTTTCTGCACATAAACGCAAAGGACCTCACATTCGCGAAGCTGCCGAACGGAAATTACCAGGCCGTCTTTGATGTGCTGGCGATAAGTTACGGCGATAACGGGGTTCCCGTGGACAAGAACAGCGTCACCGGCACGATGAGTTTTAAGCCCGAGATGTTTGACCAGATTCGAGCCGAAGGTTTTTCGTATAGCTTTATTTTTCCCATCAAGAAGCCCGGGGCCTATCAGATGCGCGTCGCGATCATTGATCGGGGTAATAAAGAGGTTGGTTCCGCCAACCAGTTTGTCGACGTCCCGAATTTGAAAAAGCACGGTGTCACGCTGTCGGGCATTCTACTCGAAAACATGACCGCGCAGTCTTGGGCGCAGCTAAGTGGAGATTCGCTCATTCCGGCAAACGTAACTGCGCCGGCGATCAGACCCGATCCGCTTCAAGACACATCGGTCCGGCGGTTCAAACGCGGAACCGTACTTCGATACGGCGTC
>JANMUW010000135.1:0-6211 GCA_031392105.1 Acidobacteriota bacterium
TCGTCGACTCATGGAAACAGCACCTGGTCGTGTCGGACGACGATCTCACATTCCTCGATTTTGCTCACAACGCCGAAGACGCCGCTAAAATTATTATCGAAAAATCCAAAGGTGTCGTCGTACAGCATGTTTGATTATGAATTGTCCTAAATGCAATGCGTCGCTACTGCCGAACGCAAAATTCTGCGGAGGGTGTGGACTCACGCTTCAGCCACAAGCACCGCCGCCGGCGAATATTCCAACGCCTCCAGCTCCTCCGACTCAACAGCAGATTTCGGGAGGCGCGTTTCTATTCGATACTGATGGCCGCGGACAAGGACGCGGCTACACATGGGAAATTTTGCATCAAGGCGCGTTCGCGCTTGCTGTCGTAAAACTCCAGCCTGAACAGGCGATCCACGCCGAAGCGGGGGCGATGGTTTCAATGTCGGCAAATGTCGATCTTCACTCCGAAATGAAGGGCGGCGTTTTCGGAGCTCTCAAGCGAGCAGTCGGTGGTGAATCCGCGTTCGTTTCGACATTTACTGCGAAGGGCGGTCCGGGCGAGGTGACATTTGCTCCGGGTGCTCCGGGAGATGTTGCCGGAATCGAAATGCGCGGGCAGACGTTCATGGTCCAGTCGAGCTCATACCTTGCGGGCGACATGTCATTAACGGTCGATACAAAATTCGGCGGTGCGAAATCATTTTTCGGCGGTGAAGGTTTGTTTGTTCTTCAGGTCAGCGGAACCGGACTGCTGCTTGTTTCGTCGTTCGGCTCGATACATCGAAAAACTCTTCGGCCGGGTGAACAGTACGTCATTGACACAGGCCATCTCGTCGCATGGGAAGGCCATATGCAATATAACTTGCGCAAAGCGGCGAAGAGCGGTTTCCTGCGAAGCTTTCTAAGTGGCGAAGGTATGGTCGCGGAATTTAGCGGCCCAGGTGAGATATTGATACAGACGCGAAACCTGGCAGCGTTCGCAAGCCTTCTTAAACCATTTTTCCCGTCACAGGGAAGCGGCGGCAGCGGATTTAGTCTCGGTAGCTAGGCCCCCGTGACCTCACGGTCATCTAATGGAAGTGCGCGATCCCAAAACCCCCACGAAAGAGCGAAGCAATGGCTCGGAGATTCGCCTAAAGGCTCGGGCCATGTCGCGCGGAGTTGCGATCGGCCGGGTAGTCTGTCTTCACGGCAACACGCGCCAATTCTTCAGGATCGACATTGAGGATTCGGCCGTCGAACAAGAGACGCGCCGTGCCCGTGCAGCGTTCCGACTTGCTAGTCGGCAACTTAATAAACTCCAAACTACGGCCCGCACAGGATCGGTACCTGCAATACTTGACGCGCAGCGCTCGATGATCGAGGACTCGTCGCTGCTCGAGAAAGTCGAAACTGCGATCACTGAACAAAAGGTAAATGCCGAGTGGGCGGTGAAAGTTGTCACGGACGCGTACGTCGCACAGTATAAGGCGATCGCCGACGAACACCTGCGTGATAGATACATTGACGTCGAAGACGTAGCCGAGCGCCTTTTGAACGCACTCGGAGGCGGTGAACGAAGCACCCCGCTCGCTAAGGATTCGATCATTGTCGCGCAGGAGTTAATGCCATCGACTCTTGCAGAGCAAACGGGCAGCCATCCGACGGCTGTGATCACCGAACACGGCGGATGGACGTCGCATACATTTATCCTCGCCCGCGAGCTCAACCTCCCCGCGGTAACAGGTGTTCGAAAAATTCTCCGGCGCGTCAATACCGGCGACGCAGCGATCGTCGATGGCTACAACGGACGTGTCATCCTAAATCCAACCAAAGAGACCCTTGAGCGATATCGTCTCCCGGCTGCCCAATTTCAGCAGATAAATTACAATGACGTGACCGTCTCGGACACGCAAACTAAAACCCTCGATGGAAGGCAGATCACGGTCCGCGTCAACGTAGATCTTCCCGAGATATACAAGCGTGCGAAAAGAATCGGAGCTCGCGGGATCGGGCTGTACCGCTCCGAGTTTCTCTTCAATCGATTCAAAGGATTCCCCACGGAGACTCAGCAGTACGAGGCATATCGCGAGATCGCGGCGTTTGCCGGCGAGGACGGAGTCAAAATTCGAACCTTTGACGTCGGGGCCGAACAATTATACGAGCAGTCGCACGGACGCGAGAAGAATCCCGCCCTCGGGCTTCGGGCGATAAGGCTCGGGTTAACGAACACACGTCATCTTCGGACGCAGCTGCGAGCCATCCTTCGCGCAAGTCACGGACAGAATATCGAGGTTGTAATCCCGATGGTCTCGGGCGTCGAAGAGATCCTGAACGTGCGGGAATTCGTCAGGCAGGAAAAGGACGCGTTGGATGCGAAGGGAATTCCAGCGGGTGATCCGCGGATCGGTGCGATGATCGAAGTCCCGTCGGCAGTTCTTCTTATTGATGAGATCGTTCGCGAGACAGACTTTGTGTGTCTTGGAACAAATGATCTTGTTCAGTATCTGCTAGCGGTCGATCGCGACAACGAATCGGTTGCGGGTTGGTTTCGGACGCTTCACCCCGCGGTCATACGGGCTGTTCGCTCGGTGATCAAGGCTTCCACCGAATCCGGGACGCCGTTGACCATCTGTGGCGAGATGGCGGGGTCACCTTTTTATCTTCCGCTTCTGATCGGGATGGGGGCGACCGAGTTGAGCATGAACGTCAATTCGATACTGCGGGTGCGAAAGGTGATATCGGGCCTCGCGTATCAGGAGGCGGCCGCCGTCGCACGGGAAGCTGATAAATGCCGGACCGCCGATGAGGTCGAGGCATTACTCGAACAGCATATCAATGAAAAGTGGTCGCATCTGATACAACCCGATCGGCGAACCAAGCCGCGGATCTAAGCATTTGCCCGCGTTATGCGATCCTGCAACATAGATTTCAACCGTTCAACATTCTTTGCTATACTGTTCCGGCCTCGCAATGGAGCAGGCTGGGCAGTCGCTTCCTGAAAAGGAAGAGGAAAGTCCGAACACCATAGGGCAACGAGCCGGATAACTTCCGGGCACCAGCATTTATGCGGGTGACGACAAGTGCAACAGAGAATAGACCTGCCGTATGAAATTTCAAATTTCAAATTTGAAATTTCAAACGGCGATGGGTGAAAAGGTGAGGTAAGAGCTCACCGGCGTGGCTGGCAACAGTCGCGGCCAGGTAAACTCCTCGTGGTGCAAGACCAAATAGGGAAATGCTATTTTGAGCTGCTCGCTCATTGCCGGCGAAAGCCGGCGGCAAATCCGGGTAGGTCGCTCGAGCGGTTCGGAAACGGATCGCCTAGATGAATGATTGCCACCGCCTTAACGGCGGTCACAAAATTCGGCTTACAGGCCGCTCCATTGCAAAAGGCATTCAGCCCTAACGACTCTAAAATAGGAGATTCCCAGTATGGCCAACCGCAAGGGTGTGTTTATAGGAGCGTACGTTCCGAGCGAGTTGAAGGAATCTCTGCGCCGCCGTGCCGCCGCAGAGCACCGAACCCTTTCACAAGAAATAACCCGGATCCTGGTCGAGGCCGTCCACGGTAAGGGATTGCCGACTGGAAGTGTTGATCGGCGAAATACCAATGCGACGATTCCACGTCGCCGCGCAACCGATCCTCCGATCCGTCGCCGTGCTGAGGATCTTCCGTATATACCGAGCGAAGTGAAAAAGAAATAGCTGACACAAATTAACTTTTAATGCGTCGTTTGTCTTAAGGCAGATGACGCATTTTTTGTTTGCGACTTCTTGTTTGCTAAGATTCAACTCGATGAGCGGAAGAACAGGTTTGGTCGGTTTGGCTGCTGCGTTAGCTGGCATAGTGGCGGGTTTTTTGTTAGCGAATTCCATCAATCGGAACGAGCTTTCGGTTCTCCGTGCTGAGAATGAGCAATTTAAAACCCAACAAGCTTCAGGTTCGACACAGGATCCCAAATCGGCTTTAAGCGACGAAGAGATCAACGCAACTATCGCCAGGGCGGATCAGAATCCAACAGATTTCGACACACAGCGAAACGTCGGCGTCGCGATCTATCGCTATGGCGCGATGAAGCAGGATGAGAATCTGATCAGGCAATCGGTGCGGATCCTCGATAGAGCTGTAAAGTTGCGACCTGATGACTACGACGTCGTTCTTAGCATCGCAAATGCGAATTTCGATGTCGGGTATTTCAGCAAAGACAACGAAGCTCTGATTCGCTCTCGAGCATTCTACGAAAAGGCTCTCGCAACCAAGCCCGAGAATGTGGATGTCCGGACCGATCTCGGGCTGACTTACTTCCTCCTAACACCGCCCGACCTTGACGGCGCCGTCGTGGAGTTTAATAAGGCGCTGCAGCAAAATCCGAAACACGAGAAGACCCTTCAGTTCATGGTCCAGACTTTGATAAAGCAGAACAAGTCATCAGAAGCATCCGACTATCTTGAACGTCTCCGCAGTGTAAATCCGAAAAACGAATCGATCGGCGAACTGACATCTATGCTTTCCAGCACTCAGCCAGCAGGATGAAAGAAGCGGTTTTCATACTTCTCATAATCGCCGTCATCCTGGTGTTGACGGCAATTCGGTACCGCCGGCAGATAGGCGCGATGCTCCATATCTGGCGGTCGCTTAAATCGATGCGCGGACAGATGAAGACGGGGCAGATGAAGCCGGAAGAAAAAATACCGGCAGGACCACTAGTGAATTGCGCTAAATGCGGGACGTGGGTGCCCGAGCAACGGGCTATCAAACTTCGCGGCGGAACTTTCTATTGTTCGTCGTCTTGCCTCGAATCGGCCGTGACCGTGCAGTGAGGTTCCTACGCAACGAATGTCTTCAGGTACCAACTGATCAGCTGCTCGCCGAAGAGTAGAGCCAGGATCGATCCGGTTCCGAGAAAAATTCCAAACGGTATTTGAGTTTGAAGGTCCTTGTCCTTTTGCTTTGCTATCAGGACGATCCCGATGAGGGCGCCTGAAAACGCGCCGAGAAAGATAGAAAGAAAAGCCAATCTCCATCCGAGTAGCGCTCCGACGCCGAGCATCATTTTTACATCGCCAAGCCCCATCGCATCGACTCCGCGAAGTTTCTTCCATATGGCACCGACGAGCCAAAGCGATCCTCCGCCGACGAGGGCTCCAAGTACTGCGCCAAAGATCGAAACGAGCCAGGGCGGTTGGCCAACCAGATAATTGACCGGAGCAAACGCCGTGTCGCTAAAGTAATTCACTTCGACAAACGCGATCGGGAAGATTAACCGAATGAGTAAAGCGATGACGAGAAGCGGATACGTGATCACGTTCGGCAGGATCATGTGCTCCGCATCGATGAAGATCAACGCGATCATCGCCGAGACGAGCCCGAGATCCACGGGAAGCATCGGGGTCAATCCAACCTGCCAGTAAACGAGCAGGTATAGACACGCCGTGAGAAACTCAACTGCCGGATAGCGAGCCGAGATCGGAGCCTTGCAGCTTCGACACTTTGCACCAAGCATCAGCCAGCCGAGGATCGGAATATTGTCGTAAGCCTTTATCGGTGTCTTGCAATTCGGACAGGCTGAATTCGGAAATACGATCGACTCTTCATTCGGGACGCGGTGGATGACGACATTTAGAAAGCTTCCGACGACGGCACCGAAGATAAAGACAAAAATGTACGCGACAATTTCAGGCACACCGGTAAGACTCTCGAACGAAGCGGCAAGTAGATTGATTGTCATGAGCGGAGCGTAAACGGAAAGAAGGATGCTGAGTGCATCCTTCGAAATGATAATTGGTTTTAGCGGAAAATGGAAGAACCAACAAGATCGCTGTGCCGACCAGGCCTGATCAAAAGAAATAAAATGAGAGGTCTTCCAAATAGCGACACTGAGGCGTCAAGGTACGTACGCCGCTGGAACCGGCTTGTCCCCAGCGAGTCCGAATTGTTGGATCGAGGTTCCAGCAGTGCTCCTTAGTTGATACCAAACGCCATCGCGGAAGACAGCTGCATCCGTTTTCCCATCACCGTCGTAATCCGCCGGTGCCGGTATGTCCGTTGCGACGCCCCACTGAAAAGCGGTAAAGCCTTGTGTGCTTCTTTGCTGATACCACGCGCCGTCTCGATAGACTGCGAAGTCGGCTCGTCCATCGCCGTCGTAATCGGCGGCAAGAGGTCGATCGCTCGCAAGACCGAACTGCGCGACGGTGTAGCCGAGTGTCGATCGGTTGATGTGCCATTCACCGTTTCGATACA
>JANMUW010000081.1:0-9204 GCA_031392105.1 Acidobacteriota bacterium
CCGATCGCCCGCCTAGAAAATGTACATTGTCGGCGATACCGTTCTTGATACAAACATCGAGGCACTCAGCCAACTTACCCTCCGCACCGTCCGCGACGCGGCCGGCAAACACAAAATGAAAATCGGGAAACTGCTTTATCACCGCCGGGAGAGCGCGACAGATCGTTAATTGATCCTTTGTAGGATCGGCGGTGAAGTTCGCGACCATACCGGCGAGAAGCGTGTTCGGGGGGAGATTCAGTTCAGTCTTGATCGATCCTCCTGTTGGCTGCAACCTTGCCGGGTCCGCGCCGTTATAGACGACATGGAAATTCTCGCGACGTTTGATCCCGATGTCTTCGAGATAATTAAAGAGACTCTTGCTAACTAAGACATTCGCATCCATCAGCGGTGCGATCAGTTTTGCTGTAACGCGATTCTTTCTTCCGGGAATAAATCCCTGAAAACTGAGAACGGTTTTTACATCCTTCAATCCGCGCGTCGCGAGGTAGAGATGTAATCCATCGACAGCCTGATAGCCGTGGACGATTTCGATACCCCGTTCCTTTATGATCTTGCGAAGTTGCGATGCAAAATAAACATCGACCGGAAGTTTTCGATCGAGTCGAATGTACTCGACACCGGAGTCGCGAAAATCATTTTCCAGCGCTCCGCCGCCCGCGGTAACGAGAGTCATCTCGAAACCGAAGCGCGATGCGTTACGACAGATGTCCAAAACCTGTGTCTCAGCACCGCCGCGATTTACGGAATCGAGTAATTGGAGAACCTTCATTCAGCTGTGATGATCAAGTCCATTCTTCTTTGCGAACTCTGCGAGCTCTGCGTGAAACGTTTCTTACGGTCGAGAATCGAGTTCTTCGAAAGCATAATTTCACGCAGAGCTCGCAGAGTTCGCAGAGGAGGACAAGCCTAGCAAAGTTTGCGAAGCCCGCAAGCAAGAACCGAAATCGGCGCCCGTAGCGAAAATTCCGACTTAATGACAAACCAATGCAAATATGTTCTCATTTCCTATTGAAATCTAACAGATGGAGTCGCCCCAAACAGAAAAGCGGTCGGAAGTTTTTGCGGTCGTCCCGTCGTATAACCATGCTCTCTTCGTCGAGAAATGCCTGCGGTCGATCCTAGGTCAGACATTGCCGCCAAAAAAGTTGCTTGTCATCGACGACGGGTCGAATGACGGGTCGCCGGAGATCATTGAAAAAATATTGAATACGTGTCCTTTCGCGAGCGAACTCATCGCACGCGGCAATCGCGGATTGTGCTCGACGTTGAACGAAGCGTTCGCGCATTCGGACGGCGAGTTCTTCGCATATCTCGGTTCGGATGATGTCTGGCTTCCGAATTTTCTCAACGAGCAGACGGGGCTTCTGAATAGCAGGCCGAATGCGGTTCTCGCTTTTTCTCACGCATATGTCATCGACGAAGATGACCGGATCGTCGATTCGACAGATGAATGGACCGAATTCGCCGATGGTGACATGCTGCTGCTTTTGCTCCGTGGCGTCGTCTTTTCATCGCCTGGTGTTCTCTATCGCAGGCAAGCTCTCGAGCATCATCGATGGAACGAAGACGCGCGACTCGAAGATTACGAGATGTATCTGAAACTTTCCGGCGAAGGCGATTTCGCACGCAATCCAAAGATCTTGTGCGGCTGGCGCCAGCACGGAGTAAACGCCAGCACGGATCTGCCTAGCATGTTTCCTGAGATGATCGCCGCCCAGGATCGCGTAGCCCCAAGCCTCGGCATTTCGCCTGATGAATTGAAACGTACACAGTCGCAGATGAAATTCGCCGCCGCCGCGAATTTCGTTCGTCATGGATTTCGTCGCGAAGCGGCGCAGCTTTTCCTCGAGAATCTCCGCGGAGCTTCGTCCCTGGCTGAAGTTATCGGGACCGCGGTCCGCCTGGCGTTACCCGGATCTGTGTTTCAGTGGAACCGCCGACGGAAGCGCGAAGATGCCGCGAATCGCTTCGGCAAATTAGAAGACGCGATGAAGAAATGACCGAGCTCACTGAAGTCACAAATATCAAACCCGGCGGATCGGTCGCAGCTCTGGGTCTGGCCGAGATCTGGAAGTATCGCGAGCTGCTCTATTTTCTCACGCTCCGCGACATCAAGATCCGTTACAAGCAAACGTTGATCGGCGTCGCCTGGGTCGTCCTTCAACCGGTCCTCACGACCGCGATATTCACGGTGATCTTCAGCACATTCGCGCGATTCGACACGCAGAGCGTTCCGTATCCGTTGTTCGCACTTAGCGGCTTGGGCCTTTGGCTTTTTGTCCAGACGTCGATCACGCTGGCAAGCAACAGCTTTGTAAATAACACGAGCCTCATTACCAAAGTTTATTTTCCGAGATTGATCGTGCCGCTCGCTGCGGCGCTCGCGACGCTTTTCGATCTGCTTTTCTCGCTCGGGATCCTTGTGATCCTGATGTTCTACTACGGAGTTTTGCCGACAACGCAGATCATTCTCGCACCGTTGTTTGTTTTTCTAACGCTTATCTTGGCCGTCGCTTTCGGGACTCTGTTCTCGGCGCTGAACGTTAGATTTCGCGACGTAAAATTTGCACTGCCATTCATGCTGCAGGTTTGGATGATCGCCTCGCCGATCTTCTATCCGACCAACTTGCTCTCGGAGAGATGGCGACTCGTATTCGCTTTGAATCCGCTGACGGGAATTCTCGAGGGCTTCCGAAGCGCGCTGTTCGGTGTATCGTTTGACTGGCAGCTCATAGGCGTTTCGTGCGCATCGCTCATCGTTCTGACGATCCTGTCCTTTTTCATTTTCAAGTCGATGGAGGACAAGTTCGCCGATCTTATCTAATGACCGTTATCACCGCCGAAAACTTGTCGAAACGTTACGTGCTCGGATCGCGCCAGCCTTACTCGTTTCGTGAAATGCTGACCGGCATGTTCGATCGCGATGACGAAAAGCGCGTACTGTGGGCGCTGCGCGATGTCAGCTTTTCGGTTGACGAGGGCGAGACGCTCGGCTTGATCGGGCATAACGGAGCAGGTAAATCGACGCTGTTGAAGATCTTTTCGCGGATAACAAAACCGACAAGCGGAACCGCTGCGATCTGCGGACGGGTCGGTAGCCTGCTCGAAGTCGGGACCGGATTCCACTCCGAGTTGTCGGGCCGCGAGAATATCTATTTGAATGGGGCGATCCTCGGAATGAAACGCGCCGAGATCGATAAAAAGTTTGACGAGATAGTAGCATTCTCCGAGATCGAAGCATTTCTCGACTCGCCGGTAAAGCATTACTCGACCGGAATGCATATGCGACTCGCGTTTTCGGTTGCGGCGCATCTCGATCCCGAAGTTCTGATCGTCGATGAAGTTCTCGCCGTCGGAGACGTCGGCTTCCAGCGAAAATGTTTGCGAAAGATGCGCGACGTCGGCGAATCGGGCCGGACCGTAATTTTCGTTTCGCATGACATGCAATCGATCACACGCCTTTGCCGGCGAGTGATCTGGCTAAAGGATGGGCAGATCAGAAGCGATGGAGAGGCAAAGCATGTCGTCGGGGAATATCTCCACGAACAATCGCGTACCGGTGCGGAGAAGACCTGGGAAGACGACGAGACGGCGCCGGGTAATGAGACGGTTCGCTTGCGGGCGGTTCGCGTGCGCGATGCAGAAGGCTCAGTTTCCTCGACGATCGATATTCGTCAGCCCGTGTCGATCGAGATACAGTACGAGGTTCTGCGAGCCGGCAGAGTGATCGTCCCGAGCGTTCAGTTGAACAACGAGCAAGGCTCATCCATTTTTCTTTCGCACGACTGGAACGGCGGATGGCGGCATAAAGAACGCGAAGCTGGGATGTACAAGAGCTTGGTGACGGTACCGGGAAACTTTCTGGCCGAAGGAACCGTTTTTGTAACGGTCGAAGCCGCTACCTTTCAACCCCACGAAGTGCACTTTACCGAGCGCGACGCGGTGACCTTTAACGTCATCGACAGTCCCGACGGTGATGCCGCTCGCGGCGATTTCGCCGGGCCGATGCCGGGCGTCGTGCGTCCGATACTCGAATGGAAAACCGAGACAACGACATAACCGGATCTTCAGGTGATCATCCCGTGAAAGAAGCGAACTCTAAGTTTTTGTCGATGCGGCCGCGGCCTCACAACATGCCGTTTTATACGGCCAAGACGGCGATATTGGAAAGCGTAAAGATCGAGACTCGGAAATTTTACGGGACGGTCCTCGACGTGGGCTGCGGTACGATGCCATATCGAACGTTGATCGAGGATGTCGGAACCGTCGAGCGGTACCTCGGGATGGACCTCGCCGCATCGGAACTCTACGGAGACATTGCGCCGGATATTAGATGGGACGGTGATCTGATCCCGCTTTCCGACGGGGAAGTTGATTGCGTCATGGCGACGGAATTCCTTGAGCATTATTCCGAACCCGGAAAGATACTCGTGGAGATCCAACGAGTCATGAAGGATGGCGGAATATTTTTCGCGACGGTGCCATTCATCTGGAATCTTCATGAGATCCCATCCGATGAGTACCGGTATACGCCGTATTCGATGCGCCGGCTGCTGGAGAATGCAGGGTTCACGAGCGTTGAGATCAAAGCGCTCGGCGGTTGGAATATGTCGCTCGCCCAAATGATCGGGCTGTGGGTTACTTTCTCGAAACTGGGAAAGGTTTCGCGCAAGCTCATGAGCTGGGCGCTCTTTCCAGTTTTTCTACTTTTGATAAAAACAGATAGGAAACCGGTCGAATTCGACGGTCATGAAAACTCGATGTTCACCGGACTCAGCATAACTGCGATCAAATAGCTGCGATGAAACGGATCTTATTCATAGGTCATGAATCTGAACGCACCGGAGCACCTATCGTCCTTCTCCACCTCCTGCGGTGGATCAAGAAGAATCGACCCGAACTCGATGTCGAAATGTTGCTGCTACGCGACGGCGATCTGCGCGAATCGTACGAGAAGGTCGCAACCGTTTACGTAGTTCCGAGTACGCCGCTTCCGAAGATCGTCGTTCGCGGGCGGCGATTTCTGCGACGCAAGCTGAGACTCAAACAAAAACTAAAACTCCCCGATCTTCCTCCTATCAGCCGGGAGTATGACCTCGTGCTCGGCAATACAGTTGCGTCGCTTGAATACCTCGAGTTCTTTAAGGCAAGAGGCTTTCGTACGATATGTTGGCTTCACGAAATGCGATCGGTTATAGAAAGTTTTTTCCCCGAACCCGGCCGGTTTGCTGAACTCGCGAAATCGGTAGACCTCTTTATCGTTGCATCGACAAAGGTCGAGACGGTACTGAGGGAATTCGGTGCGACTAACCAAACTGAGATTGTTTATGAGTTCGCTGAACTGGAACCGGTACGAGAGAAGGATTCGGCGGCGGTACGAAGATCGCTTGGAATTCCGGTCGACGCGTTTATTGTTGGCGGGAGCGGGACCGTCAGTTCGCGGAAGGGCACCGATCTATTTCTCGAGATCGCTTCGAGGCTGACATCGTCTCTGGAGGACATTTATTTTCTCTGGGTCGGCGGCGCGTCAAGCTACTCCGCCGCGGAGTTCGAGCATGCGGTAAGGCAGATCGAGCGGCTGCGACTTGAACGTGTTTTCATCACGGGGAAACAAGACACTCCGGGAAACTATTTTGCAAACATGAATGTTTTTGCGTTAACGTCACGCGAAGATCCGTTTCCACTTGTTTGCCTTGAGGCAGCAAGTCTTAATAAACCGGTTATATGTTTTGAAGGCGCGGGCGGGATGCCGGAGTTCGTCGGGGATGACGCGGGATCGATAGTGCCGCTCGGCGATGCGGACGCCTTCGCAGAAGCGATTCTCGAATACTATCGCGATCCGCGCAAACTGGCAGCCGCTGGTGACGCTGCCCACCGAAAGGTGAATTCCGGCTTTTCCCTCGATTCATCTTGCCGGAAGATAAGCGATCTGATCGTGCAATTGAGCGACTAGATCTTCCGCCCAATAGCGAATAATTTGATCAGCGCAATACCCGCAATAAATCCGCCGATGTGTGCCGCGTAAGCGACGCCGCCTGATCCGGGATCGGTCATATAACCGACGATCAACTGGTAAACGATCCAGATACCGATCGCGACGAACGCGGGTACCGTCGTCAGGAAGTTGAAGATGATTGCCCTAACCTGGCGTTGCGGAAAGAGCAAGACATATCCGCCGAGCACTCCGGAGATCGCCCCCGAAGCTCCGAGCATCGGAATTATCGAATCCGAATCCATGATGATCTGGGCGAAGGCTGCGGCAATTCCGCAAATGATATAAAACGCCGCGAAGCGAATATGACCGAGCAGATTCTCAAGATTGTCTCCGAATATCCATAGGAACAGCATGTTGCCGAAGATATGGGCAAAACCGCCATGCATGAACATCGAGCTGAGGAAGTTGAAGTAGACCGGAAACGGCGTGTCGTAATGCTTGATCTCGCCGGTGTTGCCGAAAGAATCGCGGACGATCTGGAGGCCGGTGATGTCGACGCCAGTCGTTATCTCCTTTGGAACAAGCGAAAACGCATAAGTGAAAGCGTCATAGCTGCCAAGACCCTGCAGCAGCACGAAGACCAGAATATTAATTCCGATGAACGCGTAATTTACGATCGGTGTGATCGTACGGTCCGAGTTGTCATCGCCTATCGGGAACATGGTTTAATCCTCCGCGTACTTTTATGAGACAAAATGCATTTGACCGTTTTCAGGAAGCAATATTCGTGCACCTGCGCTCGTGCAGCTAGTTTGATTGCATCTCCGAGACTCCTTCTCCGTGTTTTCGGTGCGTTCCGTGGTCAAATGGTTGGCGACCTTTTCTAACCACAGAACACACGGAACGCACGGAAAAGAAAAGAACACGGAAGCCTCCAGTTAAGACTGCGTGCGCTTTCGTGGTTCCCCTTCTGAACGAACCCCAACTCAACTTCCGAGTGACGCGAAAAACCTAACCATGAATCACA
Organism: Acidobacteriota bacterium; assembly: GCA_031392105.1. Taxonomy (GTDB): domain Bacteria; phylum Acidobacteriota; class Blastocatellia; order Pyrinomonadales; family Pyrinomonadaceae; genus OLB17. Next base: position 6,966 of record JANMUW010000081.1, read on the forward strand.
CGAAGCACACGAAAAAAAGACGAGATGGACAATCTTAGATTGAGGAACAACACCAAAAGCTATCCGATCCCGGCTTCCTCCGGAACCTGCAACAGCTCGTACCCTTCGCTTCGCGCGACAAACGTCGCAGCGGTCAGGTCGCCGACAACATTGAGAGTCGTACGGCACATATCCAGAATGCGATCGACGCCGAGAATGATCGCGATCAGCGCCGGATCGACATTTATCATCGCAAGAATACCGATGATAAATGGGATCGAGCCCGACGGCACGCCCGCGGTTCCAATACCGCCAAGGATCGCGAGATAGACGACCATCAACTGTACTCCGAGCGTAAGGTCTGCCCCGGCGAGCTGTGCCAGAAAGAGAACTGTGACGCCCTCGTACAAGGCGGTGCCGTTCTGGTTCGCGGTCGCTCCGACCGTAAGCACAAACGAGTTGATATCTTTCGGCACGCCGAGGTTCTCATGCGAGACTCGTAAAGCTGTCGGCAGTGTCGCGTTCGACGACGATGTCGAAAACGCGGTGACGATGACCGTGCGGACGCGTTTGAAAAAGTCCAGCGGATTGATACCCGAAAGAAAATACACCGACAGTGAATATACGCCGAAGAAATGGATACCAAGACCCAGCAGCACGGTCACGACAAACCACCATAGAGCGCCGAGAAGATCCAACCCGAACTGCGCGATGTTGTTGAAGATCAGACACGCCACTGCGTAGGGCGCGAACTTCATGATGATGTCGATAATTTTCGAGGTGATCGCGAATACCGACTCCATCAAGTTTACGAACGGCGCCGAGACTGGAGAAGGCAGAAGTGTTATCGCAATTCCAACGATAAGCGCGAAGAACATGATGTGAAGCATGTTCGGGCTTGCGCCGGAGATCGAGTTAAAGACGTTACTCGGCACGACGGTTTTTACGGCCTGCATCAACGCCGAGTCATTCTTTGCTGATTCAGCCGCCTGCTTCTGGGCTTCTGTCGCCGTGGCCGCGCCCTTGCTGAATTTTTCTTTCAACTGGACGGCAACATCCTCGCTGATCCTCTTGCCCGGCGCTATCGTGTTCGCGAGACCGAGCCCGATGACGACCGAGATCGCGGAGATGATCAGGCAGTACGCGAACGACTTTAAGCCGATCCGGCCAAGTTTTCGGATGTCCCCGATACCGGCGACACCGACGACGAGCGATGCAAAAACCAGCGGCACCACGATCATCAGCAGCAGATTCAGAAAGACGGTGCCGACGGGCTGGGTAATATTCGACACTACCCAGACGACATTAGGATCTGTTCCGCCGAGGGTCCAGTTCACCACAAGACCGCCAATCACGCCGACCAACAATCCCAGCAGGATCTTAGTATGCTGGGCCATGCCTTTCGGTCTATCCGCGGTCCTATCGTCAAGGTCCGTGTCTAGTTCGCGTTCGTAATCGTCGCCTGGGATCTTATCTTTTTCGTTATCGCTCATGCTTGTATGAAAGCCTCGTCTCGGAAAGGTTGTGTATTTCGAATCTGCCTTGGCACAACGCGAAGCGGTGGACGCTTGTCGTAAGAAAACGATGTGTTCGGCGGGTCGGAAGTGAGTGTAGCAAATATGCCGTAGTTTGGGTATCATTCATCAAACCCTTATGGAGGCGAAGAAAGTGAGAACCAAATCAGTTCGAGCTCTTCTCATATTCCTTACGATTCTGATTCCCACTCTGCGCGCGTTCGCTCAACAGAGGTTCGTCGCTTACGCATCGGGAGCGCAGGCGATTCCCTCAAACACGTCATCGCGCTTCGTATTAGCGGATGTAACGGTGAATCCTCCGGCTTCACCATCCAACGCTGCGAATCTGGTTTTCCGAGGACGCGGAGGTGCGGCTTTTCCACCAGGGACAAACGTATTCCTATACAAGAACGGCCGGGTCGGACAGACGGGCGTCCCCGTGACGCAAATACCCTTCCCGCCCGATTCGCCATGGCTCGTCGCGTTCGACGTCTCGGCCGAAGAACTTACCTGGCTCCGACAGAACCGTTGGTATATCGATGTGCAGACGCCCGTGTTTCCGAACGCAGCCATCCGCGGGCAGTTTCATCTTACGAACGGAACGTACAACGATTACGATGGCGATGGGAGGACCGACCTCCAGGTATACCGGAATTCCACTAATACGTTCTACGCGATTCAAAGCGCGAACGGCGAACTCCGCGTTCAACCCCTCGGTGAACCGGGTGACTCTGTTTCGTTGACTG
>JANMUW010000254.1:0-5990 GCA_031392105.1 Acidobacteriota bacterium
TAACGACCGGGCCGAGCTAAGCAACCTGACCGCGTCTGTGATGGACGGACGCCTGGATGGAGCAGCGACTGTAGCATTCAACAATCGCAGCCTTTCGAATCTGAATGCCAATTTCTCGAATCTCGATCTTTCGAAGCTCGCTTCTCTGCAGGGCGGACGTGTGATCCCGCTCGTCGGCCAAACAAACGGGAAGGTCGACCTGACATTTAGCGGTACTGATATTCGAACGGCATCCGGAACCGTCGTCGCGGATATTACGGCGAGCGCCGGAAACGCCGGCAGCGGGCTCGTGCCGGTAATGGGACGCATCGAGCTCTCGGCGACAAACGGCCTTTTTAATGTCGATGTTGCACGACTCAACACGCCCAACAGCGAGTTGAGCGCGACCGGGCGGTTCGATCTTCGTGCAGACGACTCAAATCTGAAGATCGCGGTTAATTCGCGTGACGCGACTGAGATCGACCGGCTGATCCGTGTCGTCCGATTCTCGCCCGCGCTCGAAGAGCAAATGAACTCGCTCGAGATCACAGTTGCCGGCAATCTGACATTTGATGCCACAGTGACCGGCAACCTGAGCGATCCGACGCTAAACGGAAAAGCAGCTATCGATCAGATCGCGCTCCGCGGGCGCTCGCTGGGATCAGTCACCACCGATATTTTCATCTCGCCGCTTGGGACCGAGCTTCGTAACGGGAGCCTTCGCGAACCGGACGGGGGCACGATCGCATTCAGCTTGAACGTTCCGCAAGGAGGAACGAACAACGTCAGCGTCCAGGCGACGTTGACGAATATCGATGCCGCAAATCTGATCGCCGCGCTTCCACTCGACAAGTATTTGCCGTCCGGAATTCGAGACTTCAACGCGCAGACATCGGGGACCGTGAACATCACCGGGCTTCCGAACGATGCGAATGGTTCGATCGATCTTTCGTCGGCGGCCGGCTCGGTATCGGGACAGGCTTTTGACGCGTTCACCGCGAAGGCTCTGTTTCGCGGAACGCTTATCGACCTGGAGAACCTCGAGCTGCGGTCCACGGATGGCTACGTGAAAGCTAAGGGAACATACGATCGCTCCTCGACGGCATTCGACTTCGATCTTGAGGGCCGCAACTTTCAACTTACGGCGATCCGCAACGCGTTTACAAACAACGACAGCATTCCGGCGATCGCCGGCAACGCGGATTTTGTCGCGAAAGCGACCGGCCGTTCTGATGCTCCCGCATCGTACAACATCAATTTCAGCGGAACGGCCAGACAGGTCATCGTAAATGAGAACTCGTTCGGCGATGTCGCATTCAAGGGCAATACCGTCAACCAGATTTTGAACGCCGACCTGACTGCCACCATAGACGGAAGGCCTCAGGTGATAAACGCCACAGTAAACTTCGGCAACGACAATGTTCCTTTCCGTGTTGCAACTGAATTTAATCAGAGCCCGCTGGCACCGTTCTTCGCACTCGTTCCGCAGCTCAAGGGAATCACGATCGGGGGCACGGGAACGGGACGCGTCGAGTTCGGCGGAAATCTGGCGACGCGTGATGATCAGGGCAAGATCGTCTTCACCGGCGAAGGGCTTACGGGATCGGCTGAGTTCAGTCAACTGGCGCTGCAGATCCAGGACACCCCGCTCGTCGCGACGCAACCTGTCGTCGTTCGCTTCAACCCGCGTGAGATCACGTTCGAATCCGCTCGATTCGCGGGTGGAGGCTCGAATGTGGTCATCGCTGGCACGAAGGCGATCACCGGCGACGGCATCAACAATCTCTCTATCGATGGCCGAGTAAATCTGAGTCTGCTCAACGCCTTTCCGCAGATCGCGGCGACCGACACATTTTTTGGTGGTTTTGCGAATGTCGCGATCCGTCTCGCCGGCGTGAATCGGACGGCTCGGGTTTCCGGAACTGCGACGCTTGAAAATGCGGCGGTCGCAACTTTTATCGGATCAAGCCGGCTGACGTTCGATCGTCTCAACGGGCGGATCCTGTTCTCGTCCGATCAGGCGCAGATCGCCGATCTTCGCGGCTATCTCGGTGGCGGTGCATTTACGGCGACCGGCGGGGCTCTTTTCGGTGAAGGACTAAAGATCGATTCTTTCCGAGTCGCCCTCGACGGCAAGAACGTCACCGTCCCGCTCCCGGAGGATTTCATAACAACCGGCGACGCGCAGCTTGAGATCACCGGGCGACGCGGGCAGCGAAGTGATGTTCTCGGCGTACAGATCGCCGGACGCATTCTCGCCCGGCGCAGCCTTTACACACAGGATATCGAGCTCGCCAACATCGTCGGTGCACGACGCGATAGCTCGCTTTCGTCGGGGCCATCGACAATTCGCGCACCACGTTTCGATCTGACCATCGAGGGCCGCGACGCTCTCATTGTTCGAAACAACATCGCGGATCTGACGGCATCGGTTTCACTGCGATTGACGGGTACGACCGAGAATCCGCAGATCTCCGGCCGCATCACTGCGAACAGCGGAACAATATTTTTCAGAAAAGACCGGTACATCGTTCAACGCGGCGTACTCGAATTTCCACCCGACACAACGATCGAGCCGGTCATAAATCTGCAGGCCGAAACTGAGATCGGCGGTTATCAGGTGTTTGTAAATTTGTCCGGCCCCTTGACGGACACCGAACAGTTAAACGCGACGGTCCGGTCGAGCCCTGCTCTTCCGCAGGCTGATGTAGTCTCGCTGATCACGACAGGAAATCTGTCGAACACAGGGTCGGGAATCCCGACGCTTGCGCAGACGGGAATCAATACGGCGGCTGAGATCTTGACCGATTCGATCATCAATAACCCGGCGCGAAAGGCAACCGATCGTTTGTTCGGCTTGAATGTGTTCGAGATCGACCCGATAATTTCCGGTCAGCGTTTGAATCCGTCGGCTCGACTGACGGTGGGCCGGCAGATAAATAATAATCTGCGTGTGACGTACGCGACGAACCTCTCGCAGGACCAGAATCAGGTTGTGGCTCTCGAGTACCGCGTGTCGAACAAACTTTCGTTCGTCGCCCAGTACGAACAGCGGAGTTTGAGCAACGTTACGGGTAACCGCGACAATTTCAGTTTCGAGGTTCGATTTAGACGAAGATTTTGATTTCAAGGATTGGCGCGAGGGGCGCGATATTCTTTCTCGGGAGAGGAATGGAACCAGCAGGGTTGGCAACTAGGCGTGGGCTAGTCGGATTGTTTTGCAGATTCGTATTTCGTCGCGCTCACTCATTCTTATCGATCGGCGCTTTTTCGCTGATCATCTTCGCCGCAACCGTTTTAGGTCAGAATCAATTCGAAGACAAGCCGATAGCCGAAATATCCGTAACGTTCGAAGGAACCGACAAGAACGCTTCGGCAAATGAAACGTTCCGGATCATCGCCCGCGATGCGCTTGGACAAACCTATTCGTCGATAAAGGTGCGCGATGCGATCGACAAGCTCTACGACACCAGGCAGATCGCATCGGTCCTTGTCGAAGCAAACGAGATCGGCGGCAGGGGTGTCGCGGTCCGCTTTATCATCCGTCGAAAGACGCAAGCTCAGCGCGTTAAGGTCGAGCTTCCTGAAGATGACGAATCGAAGATCACCGAACAGGAGCTGCTCTTCAGGCTGAACCTTCTCGACCCGGGAACCGCGATCACCGAGCAGGCGCTGCAGAAAAACGCGGATCTGATCCTCGAATATTTGCGCGATCGTGGATACTTCAAGGCTGAGGTCACATACGTACAGCGTCCGCTGGAGAGCGAGATCGAGGTGGGCGTGACATTTCGCGTTACGCCGGGCGCTCAAGCGACCGTCTCATCGTTCAATATAAACATCGAAGGTTTCGATAACGTAAAGCCTCTCGAAAAAGTTAAGCTGCAACCGGGGGAACCATTTACACGCGAGCGTCTGTCGGCTGATATCGAGATCATCCGCGGCCTTTTGCGTGACGAGGATTATCTCGCCCCTTCGCTCGACGAACCGCGTGTAGTTTACGACGGCGAGAAAAATACCATTTCGATCTCATTGACCGGAAAGGTCGGGCCGGTCGTCGAAATCGAGGTCGATGCAGAGCACGACCGCGTTGGCAATCGAACACAAAAGAAGCTCATACCACTAAAGCGCGAAGGCACGCTGGATTATGCCGCGATCGTCGAAGGCGAACGTCGCCTCGAGAATCATTACCAGGAGCAAGGTTACTTCTTCGTCAACGTGACCCCTGTTTGCTCGGTCGAGCCTCCGGTCGATTCGCCGGACATGACGAGCATCAAGAACGACACTGAGTTTCTCTGCTCCGCATTGAACAGCACGGATCTTCAAAACAAAAAGGTAACGGTCAAGTACCGGGTCGATCTCGATCGCCAATTAAAACTCACTGCCATCCGACTCGAGGGAACGAGTCAGTTCACGATCACTGAGATCAAGACCGTTCTCGAATCACAAGAAGCAAACGCCCTTGGGATCATTCCTCTGTTCGGTTACGGTCGTGGCTATACGAGCGAGCGTCTGCTTGCCGAAGATGCGGGAACGGTCCGTTCGCTGCTCCGCGAGCTCGGGTATCGCGATGCGACCGTCCGCGTCAACCAGGGTGTTTCCCCGGACGGCAATAATTTGATCATTACGTTCGTCGTCGAAGAAGGACCCCGGACGATAATTTCGGGGATCGATATCGTAGGCAATTCCGCGTTTACAGATGACGTACTCAAGGCTCAGCTCCCGAAAATAGAAGGTACATATTTCTCGCGTGCGAAGATCCGCAACGGACAGCGAAAGCTGGCCGAGTTTTATTCGCAGGCTGGCTACTACGATGCAAAGGTAGATTTTTCTATTGACGAGCGGAGAACGGATTCGGCAACGGGACAGAGCCTCTTCAAGGTCGTTTACACCGTCAATAACGAAGGGCAGAAAGTCGTTATCGACCGGATCCTGATAACCGGAAACGAAAAGACCAAGACTGAAGCTATCCAGCGAGCGCTCACCCTGCGTTCGGGTGAATATTTAAAAGCGGGCGACATTTACACGAGCGAACAAAACCTCTATGCGAGCGACGCGTTCGCACGAGTCGACATCAAACCGCGGCCGGCCGGCGAACTTCCCGGTGGCGAGCGACGCACCGACATCATCGTCAACGTTGAGGAGCAAGCCGCTCGCATTCTATCGTACGGCGGCGGAGCCTCAACCGATCTCGGTGCGAGCGGTTTCGTCGACATACGACATTTTAACTTCATGGGAAGGCTCTGGCAGGCGGGTGCACGCGTCCGCATGAGTCAAAGACAGCAGCTCGTCCAACTCGATCTTCTCAATCCCCGCTTCCTCCGGGACGGCGAGAAGCGTTTTGCTCCGCTCACACTCACCGCACAGTATCAACGTGATTCGACGGTTACCCGGTTCTTCCGCTCCGCGTTCGATAAAGGCACCTTCGGCATTGTGCAGCGGGTCGATGAGAATGGAAATCCGATAGATGAGTTTGGAAGCGAAACGGGTGATCCGACGTTGAACCGTCTAACACTTTCCGCAGAGACGAGCCGGACGGTCAGCCGGCGCGATCGCAGTATTATTTTCGTCCGCTACCGATTCGAGGACGTGCGGCTTTATAATATCGGGAGCTTGTTGATCAAAGAGCTTCTCCTGCCAGACGCGCGGATCCGCACTTCCGGTTTCGGCGTGACCTTCGTCCGTGACACGCGTAAGAATTGCCTGGTCAAGTATTCGATCCTCGACATAATCGCGCGCGGTGAGGCGGGCGAGCCGTGCCGTTATAGCGCGAGCGACCCGACGGACGGCGACTATCTGACCGCAGATTACAACGTCTCGGTCCCGTTCCTCGGCGCAAATACTGGATTCAACAAATTCCAGGCTTCATACAACATCTATCGCACTGTGAAGTTCTTAAAGAACACGACATTCGCCGGCAGAGCGATCCTCGGTGTCGCGAATGTTTTTGCAAACGGTGATCGCTTTACGAATTCTGCATATCCCGAATTGAACGGCAGCCTGCCGATCAGCGA
>JANMUW010000467.1:0-7933 GCA_031392105.1 Acidobacteriota bacterium
AATCATCCCGCGGCATTCACCGGCGTGAAGTCGAACTGGACGCCACGTAAGTCTCTCGAAAATGATTCATGAGCGATACAACCACCTTGATCTCCGCGCTCGCGACGGCGCCCGGCGTGATCATTCCTCTGATCCGCGAGGTGCCGCCGCAGATACTGAGGCGTCGTCCGAGTCCGGGGAAATGGTCGGCATATGAGCACGCGGTTCATTTGTCGCAGTCTGATGTCGCGTTTCGGGCGAGGCTTGAGCATATCTTGTCCACGCCGGAGCCGTTTATTGAGGTGATAGAGAACTCTGCCGAGGACGAAGCGGGTGCGATGCTCGAGATCGATCTGGACGAGAGTCTCGAAAGGTATGTGCGAGAGCGAGCCGCGCTTGTCGAAAGATTAAAGAAGCTATCCCCGGACGAGTGGCAGAAAACGGCCGAGCACGAGGCGTTTGATCATTATTCGGTGTGGATCATGTTCCGACATCTGCTGAATCACGAGATGCTGCATGCCTACAGGATCGAAGAGCTGCTGCTCAAGAAGGATTGGGATTAGTTAGACTCGTGCCATGGAGGGAGCGGCATATCCGCATCCGAAAAAGAGAGCGACGCACGGAAGGGCGGAGTCTTTCCGCTAGTCATGACGGCGTCGGCGCAGTTAATATCGACGCTATGAAAGAGCTGAACGTAAGGAATATTACAATGATGGCGCTGGTCGCCAGCTGCCTTGTGCAGGTCGGGGCGCAGTTGTTCGCTCTGTCCGTGGTAGCGAGCACCGTCTCGGCGGCACCACCGCGTTCATTTGCGATCCTTCAGGGAGAGTACCGTTACGACAGCAGCGCGTTTTGGAGCACCGTCCCCATGATCACTTTCGTGCTGTTCCTCATCGCTTTAGTTGCGAATTGGAAAACACCGCGGCGGAAATTTCTACTATTGGCGCTGACTTTGTTCGTTGTCGGCGGCCTCGTGGCCGGCCTTTACCTGGAGCCGATTTTCGACGAGATGAAAGCGATCGGCTTTCGAGACGAAGTCGACCCGGTGCTGCAAAGCCGAGCTGCGACGTGGTATGCCCTCGACTGGGCGGTGTGGACGACCGGAGCTCTCGCCGGGATAACTCTTCTACTCGCGCTTATGCGCCCTGATTCTGACATGACATCCGGCGAGATGGTGTCGTGATAACGCAGGTAGACCTAAGTAACGCAAAAAATAGATAGGAGAAATTTATGCTACGAATCGTCTTGGGTGTTATCCTCGGATTTTTTGCTTGGATGATCGTATGGTTCGGAAGCGAGAAGATCCTTTCGGCGGTCTGGCCGGCGTTCGGCGTACACCAAGCCGAATTCCAATCGGCGATTGAAAATGGCGGTCAGTTCACCGCCGACTCGACCGTGCTAGTAGTTCATATCGTGCTTGGTTCGATCGTCTCGGTGATCGCCGGGTTTCTGGCCGCACTGATCGCCGGTGAAAACAAACGCGCACCGATGGCTCTCGGCTTTCTACTCTTGGCAATGGGTCTACTCAAGTTAATTATGTCCTGGCCATATGTTCCGATCTGGTATCACGTTATTTTTACGGCGATGCTGCTTCCTATGGCTATCCTAGGGGGTAAGTTGAAAACCTCCGCTTGAAAAAGGACTGATTCTTGTTCCGGTTTATTCCGCGCTTTCCGTGCATTCGGTGGTTCTTGCATGCAAGATATCCACAGAACACACCGAAAGCACGGAGAAGACACAGAACATGAAATGCAGAATTCGGTGCCTCTACACGGCGTGAAATTCAAACTTAACCGTTACCGCTTTTTGTGGTCTACCTATGACAAACGAAAGAGTTTTCGCGATGAGTTTTGCGAGCGTTTATCCTCACTATGTGACGAAAGCCGAAAAGAAAGGCCGCACGAACGAAGAGGTCGACGAAGTTATTCGGTGGCTAACGGGATACACAAAAGCCGGTCTCGCGAGACAGATCGAGAAACGGACCAGCTTCCGTGAATTCTTCGACAAGGCTCCGAAAATGAATCCGAATGTATCGTTGATCAAGGGCGTGGTTTGCGGGATCCGTGTGGAAGAGATCGAAGATCCGTTGATGCAAAAGATCCGGTACCTGGACAAATTGATCGACGAACTGGCGAAGGGTAAGAAGATGGAAAAGATCTTAAGAACGCCGGAATAGAAGGAGGGTGTAATCATGTATCTAGTAGTTGGAGCAACAGGTTTACTGGGAAGCGAGATCTGTCGCTTACTCGCTGGCGAGGGCAACCGTGTCAAAGCGCTCGTGAGACAGACATCGGATCAGAATAAAATTGCCGAGCTGGAAAGCCTCAATGTTGAAATCGCACGAGGTGATCTAAAGCACCGCTCCTCTCTTGACGCTATCTGCCGCGGAATTAGTGTTGTTATCTCGACGGCGTCTTCTACGCTCTCCAGGCAGGAGGGAGATTCTATTCAGACGGTTGATCTCGAGGGACAGTTGAATCTGATCGATGCAGCCAAAGCTGCTAATGTCAGCCGTTTCGTGCTGGTCTCGTTCCCCCCAGTCGATATTGAATTTCCCCTCCAGGATGCTAAGCGTGCGGTGGAGGACCATCTGAAAAGTAGCGGTCTCACTTACACCATTTTGCAACCAACATTCTTTATGGAGGTTTGGCTAAGTGCGGCTTTAGGCTTTGACGCTGCCAACGCTAAGGCGCAAATTTACGGGTCGGGAGAGAACAAGATCAGCTGGATCTCCTATAAAGACGTGGCGAAGTTTGTCGTAGCCTCATCCGACAATCTCAAAGCTCGTAATTCAGTGATTGAGTTAGGGGGGCCTCAAGCGTTAAGTCCCTTAGAAGTGGTGAAGATCTTCGAAGAGCTGAAAGGGCAGGAGTTCGATATACAGCATGTGCCGGAGGAAGCACTCCGAGAGCAGAGAGAAAGCGCAAGTGGTCCTTTACAGAAGTCATTCGCCGGTCTGATGCTTAACGTCTCTCGAGGAAGCATCATTGACATGCGGGAGACACTTCAAAAGTTCCCCGCGCAGCTTACGTCCGTTAGAGATTATGCTCAAGCCAGCGTCTAAGCTTCCCACCGACAAAGCTCGCGAAGCGAGCGAAAGATGGAGAAGTGGAATATGAGAAAACTGATCGCCGCAATGAACATGACGCTCGACGGGTTTTGCGACCACACGGCCATGAGCGCGGATGACGAAATACACCAGCACTACACGGATCTATTGCGAAAGGCGGACACGATCATCTACGGCAGGAAAACTTTTCAACTAATGGAGTATTGGAAATCCGTCATCGAGAATCCTACGGGTACCAAAGCAACCGATGATTTTGCAGTCGCGATAGACGACATTCAAAAGATCGTTTATTCCCGAACGCTGAAAAGTGTCGATTGGAAAAATACGGATCTCAAGAACGAGATCATCAAAGACGAATTACTGGATCTGAAGCAACAAGCGGGAAAGGACGTATTAGTCGGCAGCCCGAGTTTGATCGTCGCCCTAACGCAACTCGGCCTTGTTGATGAATACCAGCTTGGCGTTCAGCCAACCGTCATCGGCGGCGGACTTTCCTTATTCAAAAACATCAAGGATAGAGTTGATCTCAAACTCTTAAGAACAAAAACATTTGGTTGCGGTGCCGTATTCCTTTACTATGAGCCGTCGAAGACAACGAGTGAATAGTCAATAGAATAGAGGGATCTATGGTACGGATCATTGTGGCCGCCATTGCCGGATTTTTTTCTTGGATGATCGTGTGGTTCGGAAGCGAGAAGATCCTTTCGGCCATTTGGCCGGCGTTCGGCGTTAGTCAAAGGCGTTCGAAGAGGCCATTAAAAATGGCGGTCAGTTCACCGCGGACGCCACGATGCTTCTCACTCACATTGTCCTCGGTTCAATAGTTATCTTTCCGCACTGATCGCCAGTGAAAACACACGCGCTACACTAGTCCTCGGCTTTCTGCTGCTGGCAATGGGTGCACTGAAGGTAGTTATGTCCTGGCCGTATGTTCCCATTTGGTATCACGTCATCTTTACGGCGATCCTGCTTCCGATGGCGATTGTCGGCGGTAAGCTGATAACCCGTACTTAGAAAAAAGAAAGCCGCGCAACGAGTGCTGGCTACCCCTCACATCTCAGGCTCGGCCCAGTTGACATAGCCGTTAGACGGAGAGGAAACATGATGTCGATCATCGAGACTTTCATAGAGCAGCACCCGGTGCTGTCCTACTACGCTCTGATGTTCGCCATCTCGTGGGGCGGCAGCCTCATCGTACTGGGTCCCGGTGGATTTGTGGGTTACAAGCCGATATCCTCAGCGCAATTGCCACTCGTGTATCTGGTAGCTCTCGCAGGCCCCAGCGTAGCAGGCGTCCTCATGACCGGCCTCCTTGACGGAAGGGCGGGCCTTCGCGAGCTGCTCTCCAGGTTGCTCAGGTGGCGGGTAAGAGTCATCTGGTACGCGATATCGCTCCTCACCGCACCAGTCCTAACGACAGGGATATTGTTCTCGCTTTCGCTCACTTCCCCCACATTCCTCCCCACCATCAATACTACGAGCGACAAGACTGGGCTTCTGATGACTGGTATTGCGGTGGGCTTGGTGGTCCCGATTTTTGAGGAGATTGGGTGGACGGGGTTCGCCGTTCCCCGGCTTAGGCGGCGTTATGGCATTGTGACTACCGGGCTGATCGTGGGTCTGCTGTGGGGAGCGTGGCACTTCCCTCTCTTTTCGGGAAGCGCGAGTTCCTCCCCAGCTATCCCGCAGCCTCTATACCTTGCCGTGCTCCTCTTCTCTTGGTTGCTGCCGTACAGGGTGCTCATGGTGTGGGTCTACGACCACACGAAAAGCCTGCTCTTGGGGATGCTTATGCATGTGCCTATCGTCGTTAGCAGTTTTGTCCTCATCCCTACGACGACATCAGAAGTGGTCGTGACCTTTGACCTCATTTTCGCCGCCGCGTTGTGGGCAGTGGTTGCAGTGGTCGCCTTGGCAAACGGCGGGCAACTCTCGCGAAAACAGGCGCGCGGCTCCTAAAGCTTGAGCGTTATAAAGCTGCAGTCTGCATCGTCCAACCTCCCTACAAAATTCTGTTCGAAAATTCGCATCTTTCATTGCGTTTGCGAAACCGTTCGGTTGCACTTGCAATCCGCAACTCTTTGGTTGCATAATCTCCAAGTCATGAAAAGAGATATCTTCCAAGCCATAGCCGACCCGACAAGGCGAGCGATCATAGCTTTGATTGCTGTACAGGCAATGACGCCGAATGCCATCGAGAAGCATTTCGATACCACAAGGCAGGCCGTCTCCAAACATCTGCGAGTACTGACAGAATGCGAGCTCGTGAGACAGGAACAGAAGGGACGCGAAATTTACTATTCGCTGGAGATCGAAAAAATGAAAGAGATCGACAACTGGCTAGAGCAATACAGAAAGATCTGGGAGACGCGATTCGAACAGCTTGATGAGGTGCTCGCGGCCATGAAGGAACAAAAACAATGAATACTCAACCAATGGATTTCGTTGTCGACAAGCCGACGAAGACGGTCTCCATAACCAAAGAATTTGCGGCCGAGCTTTCATTGGTTTGGGACGCATATACAAAACCGGAAATTCTTGACCAGTGGTGGGCGCCGAAACCTTGGATGTCTCGGACGAAAGTCTTGGACTTCAAGGTCGGAGGACGGAGATTTTATGCAATGGTAAGCCCCGAAGGTGACGAGCGTTGGGCCATCCAGGAATATAAGTCCATCACCCCGAAAACCAACTTCAAGTTCTTTAACGCGTTTGCAGACAAAGACGAAAACCCTGAATTGCCGGGTTCTGATTGGGACTTGAATTTCAGCGAGCAGGACGGGACGACAAAAGTCAGCATTTCTATTTACAACGAGTCACTTGAGCGCTTAGAGAAGATGGTCGAAATGGGCTTCGTCGAAGGAACAAAGGCGCAGTTGAAGAACCTGGAAGAACTGCTCGCGAAGTTATCGCAGGAAAAGGCGACAAAACAATGAGAAAAATTATGAACTGGTGGATACAAACATGAAGACGACAGCTTTTTTCTTTTCGGTGCTTATGACAATGCTCCTCTCCGGTGTCGTTTCGGGTCAGCAAAAGCCAACTACCGGTTACGCTCCAGTCAACGGGCTAAAAATGTATTACGAAATACACGGAAGCGGCGATCCCGTGGTGCTGCTCCACGGCTCGTTCGTGACCATCAACAGCAACTGGACAGCCCCGTGGGGTAACGGGGCGGCGAACTGGATCGCCGAACTTTCCGAGACGCGGAAGGTGATCGCCATCGAAATGCAGGGCCACGGGCGCACGGCCGACATCAAACGCGATTTCAGCTACGACAACCTCGCCGACGACGTTGCTGCGCTGCTTGACTACCTCAAGATCCCAAGCGCGGATGTCATCGGCTACAGCATGGGCGGCGCTGTCGCGCTGAATTGCGCGATCCGCCATCCGGAGAAGGTGCGCAAGGTCGTCAGCATTTCGGCCGTGTTCCGCCAGGATGGCTGGACCAAAGAAGGGCTGGACGCATTCCCGCACATCACCGCCGAAGCGTTTAAAGGCACGATCATCGAAACCGACTACAAAAGACTCAGCCCGACGCCAGACGAATTCCCGAACTTCGTCAAGCGCGTCATCGCGGTCGATATGAAGCCGCACGACTTCGGCGCCGACAGGCTCAAGGCTACCAAGGCGCCGATATTTTTCATCCACGGCGACGCCGACGGCGTGCGGCTAGATTACATCGCGGAAACGTTTCGCCTAAAGGGCGGCGAGGTCCACGGCGATATGCGGCCGCGCTCAGCTTCGAGATTAGCCATCTTGCCTGACACGACCCACGTCACGCTGATGGACCGCATGTCGACGATCGTACCGATGGTGAACGACTTTCTCGATGGAAAGCCGCAAAAGCAATGAGAACAGGAGCGGTCACCGACTGGCCGGAGAAAGTGCAAGAGATTTGGAATCCAACTACAAGCGACCCGGGCGCGTTACTCGCCGAGTTGAATCAAGCAAAGAAAGAGGAGCGAAAGAAATGAAACCTGCTGAAGTGAGCACGCCGTCAGATCGAGAAGTACTAGTTAAGCGGAGCTTTGATGCGCCGGTCAATCTGGTGTGGCAGGCGTATACGGATCCCACGTTGATGCGTCGTTGGCTAACGGCCATGCCCGGATGGTCGATGCCGGTGTGCGAGATGTCTACTCATGTGGGCGGGAAGTATCGGTGGCGCTGGCGAGATAACGAGAACGGCCAGGAGTTTGGGTTCACGGGAGAGATGCTGGAGGTCGAGTTGCATTCGAAGATCGCGCATACGCAAATCTACGACCCCGGCGACGGTGAGTTTGGATCGATGGGTGGTGAGCCTTCGATTATCACGGTCACGTTCAACGAGACCAACGGGATCACGAACGTGGCGACCTCGATCAAGTTTGCTTCGAAGGCGGATCGCGATGCGGCGATTTCGACCGGCATGACGGATGGCATGGAGTTGAGTTACCAGTCGCTGGATGGAGTGCTGGCGGGTTAGAACATTCTTGCGATGCAAAGCCCAAGTAAGTGTGCATGGACGTACAGGACCAAATCGAAAAGTATATTGCGAGCCAGCCTGAACCAAAACGCAGCGACATGCGGGCGTTGCACGACATCATTCTGCAAGCAATGCCGGCGTGCAAATTATGGTTTCTGGATGGCCGGAACAGCGAAGGTAAGACTGTTTCTAATCCTAATATTGGATACGGATCTCGCGACCACAAGTACGCCGATGGCTCGGTCAGCGAGTTCTATCAGATCGGCGTGAGTGCAAACAAAACCGGGATCTCTGTCTATATCCTCGGTATAGAAGACAAAAAATACCTGGCCGAAACATACGGAAAAGACCTCGGCAAAGCGAGCGTGACCGGGTATTGCATACGATTCAAAACTCTAAAAGATATAAACGCTGATGTTCTT
>JANMUW010000039.1:0-12569 GCA_031392105.1 Acidobacteriota bacterium
GTGCAGCAAAGCCGAGAACGGTGGTCGGATTGTTAAGCGTCAGGTTGTTGTAAGTCGTGAAACCGGAAGGCAGAACCTGTGCCGCCGCACCGTTGAACACCACGGTGCTTCCCGTGATCGTGTGCCCCACCGCTGTCCCAGGTGTAAAGGTGCCGGCGATAAATACCGAACCGACCGCCGGCAAGATCTTGTTAAAGTTGCTGAACGTTAAATTGCCGTATGTTGCAGCGATGACCTGCTGGCCGTTCGAACCTTGATTGTAGATCACCGTACCTGTCGCGCCGCTCGTCAGACTGCCGGCGGTCACGGTCACTCCGTTGTTCAATGTCAGCGTACTTGTACCGACATTGAATGCTCCCGATGCGAGCGTAAGCGTTCCGGTAACTGTGGCGGGTGCGTTTAAGGTTCCACCGCTGGCGTTGTTCAAGCGAACGTTCGAATAAGTGGCGCCGCTTATGCCTTGCGCGGCAGAGCCGACGTAATCAATCAACAAGTTCGTAAGGGTCTTATTGGCGATTGTGTACTGAGTCAGGAAATCGTTTGTGCCGCTCACCCGCGTGACGCGTGCGGTTCCGGTTCCAGTCAATGTCCCGGTTCCACCGATCACCGCCGCCGCGACAGGATTCAATATCGTGTTCGCACCGTTCGCCGTTAGCGTTCCGTTTACGTTGATGCTGTTGTTGAAAGTGAGCGGCTGGGTGACGTTCGCGTCCGAGAGGTTGTTGAATGTGATCAGCGCATTGTTGCTTATGCTCTGCGCCCCACTGCCGTTGAAGTTGAACGTGCCGGTCGAGCCTGTAAAGGTCCCGCCCGAGTGCGAGAAGTTTCCTATGAGATTGATCGTGCCGGCGCCACCGCCGAAACTGCCGTTCGTCTTCGTAAAGTCTCCCGTGCCCGTGATCGTCATCGTCCCGCCGCCGTTATACGAACCTCCGGATTGGGTAAAGGTGCCCGTGACGTTGTAGTTTCCGCCCGCGTTGAAGGTTCCTCCCGACACGGTGGATCCGGCGCTGAGGTTTGATGTGCTTGTGTTGGCGTTGAAAATGCCCCCGGACTGCGAGTAGCTGCCGGTGATGTTGAACGTGCTGTTGTTGCCATTAATGACGCCATTGCTCATCGTAAGATTGCCGGTCAGGTTCATCGTGCTGCCCGTGTTTGCCGTTAGCACCGCCGTTGGATTCGTCGCGACCTCAATGTTCCCCGAGATAGTGTTGATATTCGAGAACGCAAGGATCCCCGCGGAGACGTAAGCAGCACTGCCGTTCGTCGCTGTGTTACCGGAAAAAGTTCCCGAGCTCGAGACGGTCATCGTCTGAGTGCCGCCCGAGGAAACGACAGCGAGGCCGCCGCCATTGTCCGCACTGTTGCCGGTGATGACGCAGGTGCTGATACTGATCGGTACGTTCGCACCGTCGGCAACACCGCCTCCAGTTCCGGCGACGCCAGCCGTCGCTACGTTGTTGGTGATGGCTACGCCACTCAGTGTTGTGCCTAACGTATTCGAGCCGTTGAAAAGTCCACCGCCGGTTCCGCTGTCGCCGGTACCCTGAGCAGTGTTGCCGGTAATGCTGCCACCCGTCATGCTCAACGTTTGATTGAACGAGGTCAGAATTCCGCCTCCGTCCGAGCCGGCGATGTTGTTTGTGATATTCGTGTTGGTGTCGATCGTGATCGTCCCACCAAAGCTGTGGCGCATGTTGATGCCGCCGCCGTTTGCCGTGATGAGCGCCGACGTCTGATTGCCAGTGATCGATGAACTGCTGATGGTGACGTTGTGCCGATCGGCGAACATATTGATCGCCCCGCCATGCGGTGAATTGTCATTCGCGCCGACCGTCGTCGTGAGCGTGTCGTTGTTCGAGAACGTGCTCCCGGTGATGATAACTGTACCTCGGAAGATATTCGTTCCAGCCGCAAGGTCGCCGCTGTCAATGTTGAATGCTCCGCCGTAACTGTGGAGACTTGCGTTGCTGTCAAACGTTACGTTCGTCAGAGTCGTAGTTGGGCCGGGTGCCGCGCCGGTTCCGGTTAGAAAGAGATCCATTGCGCCGCCGGTTTGGGTAAACGCGCCGTTGACGATGATGTCGTTACGCGTAAAGCGAACGGTCAAATTCTGTAACGTCGCATTCAAAGTCGCGTTGGTTCCATCCTGGTTAATACCTATCGCCTTATCACCCATATTGCCGGTGAAGGTCGCGCTGCTGGAGCCTTGTATGAACGTATTCGCCTGACCGTTACCAACGAAGGTGATGTCGGTGTTTACGTCCAGATCTCCGAGAGCCGAAGTGTTGTCATCTCCGGCAAGGGTGAGCTGAAAATTCCCATTCACCCCAAACTGGATGGTGTCGAGACCCGCTGCGGCATTCGCTGCGATCACTGCTTCTCGCAGGCTGCAATCCGCGCCGCAGGTACCGTCATTCGTATCCGCAGTTTTCGTAACCGTGAATGTAGCCTCAGGCGCGACGAACATCAATTTCGGTTCAACGCTTCCTCTTTCAAGCACCACAAGAGACGGACGGCTGTGGATGTTCAGACGCATCGGAAGCACCGCGACGGGTTCGCCCACGGTCGCCAGTGATACCGAGTCGCGCGAGACTTGAACCGGATCCGAAGTTAGGCCATCTGTCCGATACGAAATGTTTAGCGAACGCGTCGCCTGATCGACAGCGAGTAGATCAACCGACTGTTGACCAGAGGCCAGCATCGGCACAAGCGAAGGAGAGCCTGACGCATTGAGTGAGGCTTTCAGCGAAGTGTCTTCGTTGATCTTCCACGAACCTGCGCCCGCATTTCGCTCGCGAGCGAAAACCGATGCTGAACGTTTGCCGTCCCGCATGTCGGTTACGAGTTGACGCCGGCCGCGGAGTTCGTCCGCGGTAAACCGTCGGGTGTCGAGCTCGCCGCGCGAAAGGATCACAGTCGATCCGTTTTCCGTCGCCACAGCGAGTTCCATTCGGGAGCCCCGGTCCCATATGAAATCGCCTGCCGCGATGGCATTAGCCGAGAACGCCAGCTCGATACGCTCGGTCGAGCTGTTTCTGCCTCCGTGCACGACGTAAACCTGGCCGGCAACGAGTACTGCAAAGTCAGCGGTGCTTCCTTCATCGAATCGACCCAGTGCCATCGAATCGGCAGAGCCCGGAAGCGGATAAACATCCGGACGCTGATCGAGGACGCTCTCCCTCTTTTCAAACGCCAACAAACGGCCGCCAACGATCCCCGCGTACACGTCGGCAAAGCCGTCCGCCGAGTATCCTTCTGAAACAGCCATCGTGGTGAGTTGTCCGGGCAGCTCGATCGATTTTCCGGCAAAGCCGTCCGTTCCGCCGAGAAGGACCGCCAACGAATTTCCGCCCCGCGTGGCGGTCAGGATGTCGCGCCTGCTGTCGCGGTCGAAATCGCCGGTGAAAAGAAATTCCGGAGCGTGATCGAGCTTGATGACCGTCGATCCGCGAAATGGCTGCGGATAGCGATCCTCGAGAACTGCCTGGATGTCGGCCGGTTCGGTCGGAGCGTACGCCAGCTCATCACCGTAATGGATGATGATCAATCCGCCACCCGTGACTTCATATCCGCAGACCAGGTCCGGGAAGCCGTCACCATTGAGATCGGCCGAGGCAAGAGTTAAAGGTCTTGCCTGAGAAAGATCGATCCCTCGCGACGAAAGATCTTCGGTCTGGGTTTTCAACCCGGCTCCGCTCACAAACTTGATGCTTGCCGAGTTATCCGGAACGAGATTGTCGATGACTGCCGTTCCATCTCCAGATGGCGTTGAACCAGGAACCTGATTCTCGGCTTCGGATGTTCGTCCGATCGCGAGAACGATGACGAAGCATGAAAAGAGAACAAGCGCCGACGATACGACAAACCTTTTATGGGTCGCGAATATATTCATGGAATCCCTCTAAAAAAAACTAGTAACCGCCTGGATGACGTGTTTGTCAGCTTCGCGGCGGAAAAATGCCCTGAAGGGCGATAATGAAATTCAGCGTCAGATACGGATGCATGTTGTTGTGAGGCAGGCTGCCGCCTGAAATGCTCAGCGCGTTAAACGCCATGGTTGTGTTCTGCGTTGTCGAGTACAACGGCGGGGGTGTGCGGCCTCCACTGGAACCGGCCCAGACGGCGTTTGACGGATTGGTCTGATCCGCAGCGCTTGTAGCTGCCCGAAGCTGATGTGTATGCGCGGGCATCTCCGTTTGGATGAGGGTCACCGAGTCTCCTCCACTCGCTTCTCCGAGAAAACGTGCTGTCAGTCCCTGTCCCTGGCCCTGGTTGACCGGCGCCCGACCCTGGAGGTTAGGCAATGCGAAAGTGCTCTGCCCGTTACCGCCATAGAATGTTCCGATCAGTGAAAAAAGGGCTGTGTTCTGGGATATGGGCAGGATCTGACCCTGGCATAATGCCCAACCGGTCGGGGCGAAGTTTCCTGCAAAGATTCGAATTTCAGCGACGAATTGATCTGACATAAAACCTCTTAGTTGCGCGACGGAAAAATGCCTTGAAGCGAGATGCAAAAAGAAATAACGAGATATGGCCCCATATTCTCGTGCGGCTGACTGCCACCGACGTTCGTGACCGCGCCGGGTGCCATCGTCGTATTCCCGGTTAGCGCATATGCACCTGCGTTTTGGGCTGAGAAGTTGCTCGCAGGCGAAGGTGCGTTCGTTAGTCCAGTGCTCGCCTGAACGATATGGTTGTGAGACGGCATCTCGCTGAGAGTAAGCGTGTGACTCTCTTCGCCGGCCTTCTCACCCAGTAGATGCGTGCCGTCGAAACTTATCGGCGTTCGTCCGCGAAGATCAGGTAAGGCAAAGTTTGTCTGACCGTTCCCTCCGTAAGTCGTACCCAACAACGAGAACAGCGCCTGGTTCTGATTTATCGGAAGAAGCTGGCCGTTGCACAATGCCCATCCTCGAGGGGGAAAAGCAAACGAAAACATTCGGATCTCTGCCAGAAAAGGTGTCGCCATAAATCTCCTAGCTCTGCGTTGGGAAGATGCCGAAGAGCGAAATGATAAAACTCACGCAAAGGAACGCCATCATGTTATCGTGCGGCTGGCTGCCGCCAGTCGGCAGGGCCGCAGCCGCGGCCATACTCGTGTTGGGAGCAACCTGGGTGTACATCGATGCCGCGGCAGGTTTGGCCCAAACACTGTTCGCCGGCGTCCCGCTGTTGCCGGGATCGGAGCTGGCCAGCGCAGCGTGGTTATGAATGGGCAACTGATTCACCGTAATCGTTACCGTTTCAGCCCCCGCGAATTCGCCGATCTGGAACGTCCTTCCCGTTGTCGAAGTGCCCTGATGTATCGGGTATCGACTGCTGAGATTGGGTAAAGCGAAAGTCTGCTGCCCATCACCGCCGTAGGTCGTGCCGATCAGATTAAAAAGCGCGTCGTTCTCAGAAATGGGCATGAGAGCCCCATTGCAAAACGCCCATCCGGCCGGAGCGAAACTGCCGGCGAACAATCTTATTTCTCCAATAAATGGCTGTCCCATAATTCCTATGTCCTATCCAACGATGCGGTTTATCACCGCCGTGTAAACATATTCGCCACCGCTCAGGTTGGCTTCCGAGATAAACAACTCAAACCGGCCAAGAGCAAAATGATTGACCGCGTAGGTGTCCTGTCGAAGCGGGGCCGATCTGGAAGATTGCGAGAAAGTGAGCACAAAACATCGTGATCCATTGACCGATGCTCCCTTGCGAAGCGGATCTTCGTCCTTCATCAAGTTCAATCGAAGCCTTGCCGGGCGGGCAGTGTTGCGGCCGCCCTGGAGACTCGAGAACTCAAAGTCGGTGTAAAGATTTTCGTAAAACGAGCTCCAGCAAAGTTGGGAGAGTGCATCGGACGGCAACTTCGCCCCGGAGAAAAGGCTTCCGCCATTGGCGATGCCCCCGAGGGACAATACGGCCGCTGCCGAAGCGGAAAGCGTGCCGAGAAATTTCCTGCGTGAAACATCCATCTGTCTTACTCCAAGGCCGGGGGGAACCGGCGACATTTGCAAAAAGAGCCGGCCTAGACCGAACGCGATCGTTCAGCGTGATAAAAGGTGATTCATTACCGCCTCAAAATAGAGGCCCTGATCATCGCGTTTGATCGGAACGAGAAATAATTTGAGTTTTCCCAGCTTATCGTTCTCGAGTAGGTATATGCCCTGCACGGGTGGCTGTTCGGAAGGCCCACGAAACAGGAGCGTATAGCATTCCTGTGCATCGGTATTGACCAGCGTATTGCACTCGAGAAGGGTGAATTTGACCGCAGCCTCATCTCCGGCACGGGCGTCGAAACCGGAGTTTACTGCGGCCGCGAAAGCCTCTCGCGGCGGAAGGTGGGTGTCAGGTTGCTGCATTCGAGTTACCAATCGGGTAAGAATTAGTAAAAGGAATACTATCAGGGTTCGCGGATTTCTGTCTATTAATTCTTCGTGTGATCAGGGCGTTCGGAATCATCACCCCGCTAGACGAGTCTCAGATTCGCACCGTCGTCGTTTTCAACAGAGAATCCGCGCGAGATGAAGGTCTTCCGGTAGCACCGCGCCGAAGGGTGATGTTCCACTGGAATCACACCTCCGACTCGCCAGCCCACTGCATTTCGAATGCGAATTCGCTTTCACCCGTTATTACAAAGCCATGCCTTTTATAAAGCCGACGTGCCGAGGCGTTTGCCTTATCTACGCTCAGCAAAATCGTACCGCTTTCCTTCTTAAGAAGAGTGATCAGCTGCGAAGCGATTCCGCGGCCTCGGAACGCGGGAAGCACCGCAATGTCGATTAGGGAAACCGTTTCGCCCGAACGATCGACGATCAAACGTCCGGCGGGGACGCCGTCGCAGAGTATGATGCTGCGGTCTGCATTCGGGCTTTGCATAGCATACGCCCGAGCCTGCATTTCGAATTGCATCGTGAGGAACGAATTCTGCTCAGCTTCACTCCATC
Source organism: Acidobacteriota bacterium (assembly GCA_031392105.1). Taxonomy (GTDB): domain Bacteria; phylum Acidobacteriota; class Blastocatellia; order Pyrinomonadales; family Pyrinomonadaceae; genus OLB17. The sequence goes on from JANMUW010000039.1 coordinate 6,939, forward strand.
CGAAAGCAGCGACCTCATCCCGGCGCGTGGCTTGATAGAGTCCGAGCAGAAATTCATCGTCGTCCGATTTGACCTCACGCAACTCGATCACCACCGGCTGCCGCGAATCAGGTGCAAGCACGATGCGTCCGCGTTCGTTCGTCACACCGCTTCCCCTTGCGGCGGCGATCATCTCTGTCGCGGCGAACTCCGGCGAGTAACTTTGCGTTTCGCGGATCGCGCCGTCGATGAACGTCGCTTTCCAATAGTTGCTTTCAGCCGTCAGTGATAGCGAGAACTCCATTCGTTTAAACGAACGGCTCGGCGGCGCGATGCGATAGACCGTCGGCAGCCAGCTTGTCGTGCGACGCGTGCTCAACGTGACGCCCGGAGCGAGTCGCGATTCTACCCAGACGATCACACAATCCGCTTCCGTGTCAGAAGGCAGGTCCCATGCTGCGCTCAACTCTCGCAGTGGCGGTGTTGAATCCGCACGACGGAGGTCAGTTGAGACGAGACGAACAGGACGTGTCAGCAGTTTTATATCCCGGCTCCGCTTGAGAACGCGGGGCGAATTTAGGTTGAGCCTGTTCAGCGCGTTGAAATCGAAGCTGACGCCGGTAGGGACTGTCTCGATCAACGACTTGAGTTTCCCTGCCGCCGCGTACAGCGCGATCGTTTCAGGAATCATGTGTCCTCGCTCGCGCACAAATCTATTCCGGGCGTCGAACATGATCTCGACGATCCGCTCGTCGTAACCAAGAAATCCGATCGTCTCGCTGACGACGACATCGAACTCACGTTCGAGTTGCAGATCGAATGAACTGGCGCAAATAGCTTCGACACTATCGGCAACCCCGTGCTCATCGGCGAGCATGCGGATGACTCCGACAAGCAACTCGTCCATGTCGACCGCGACTACGCGTAGAGCGCCAAGTTTCGCGGCCGCGATCGCCCATATGCCGGTTCCGGCGCCGATGTCGAGGACTGAGCATCCAGGCGTGACGCGCTGCTCGAGCGCCTTGTAGAACTTCCGATTGCGCTCCGTATCGCGGAGAAGGGTTTCGTGCGTTTTCAGCAGCCGGTTCGCATGGTCGAAGAGTTTAGAATGGAGATTGTCGGTTGTCAGAATGTTTGCAACTCCTCTATGAAGCGCGAATTATACCCTGTTAAAAACAAAATTAGGAGGCGGTCTCTGTTGCACGTTCTCCCTGGTTAGGATGGCGGTCGAACGTCACTATCCGATCACGATTACCTCCTCCAGTCGCAGTCGGTGGCGGGTCAGTTTGAATTTTCGCCGTGGGGAGTATGCGACGCCGTGCAACAACTGATTCTTGCCTTTCTTATTCCGTGCCTTCTCCGTGTTTTCCGGATATTCCGTGGTTATGTTGCGAGCAAGAACCACCGAATACACGGAAGCCGCGGAATAAAATGGAACAAGAATTAGCCATTATCAACGTGAACCACCACCCGCAGTCGCCATATTGGACTTAGGATTATCCATTTGTAAGAATACTCTTCAATCTAAGAACGAGCTGAGAACCTTCGAATTCGACGATGAGCGCTGAAAATTTGATTGGATTTGAAAACCTCCCGCAGACGATTCCGCACTTTTGCATTGAGTCGTTCCGCCGAAACGATAAGCCAGATGCACTGGCGTACAAGCTCGGCGACACGTGGCACCGGATATCCGGACTCGATGCGATCGCGCGCATAAAACGCATTGCATTGGGCTTTGCGTCTCTCGGCGTAAAAGCCGGCGACCGTGTTGCGATCATCTCGGAAAATCGCCCCGAGTGGTCGCTCGTCGATCTCGCGATCCTCTCTCTCCGAGCGGTCAACGTACCGATCTACACAACGCAGGCGGTGGAGCAGATCCGATTCATCCTCGAAAATTCCGGTGCCAAAATGTTATGCATTTCCGGAAAGAAACTTTTTAAGCATGCTGAAGAAGCCGTTAGAAGTGTCGAGCGTCTCGAGAAGCTGATCTTTTTTGACAGCGACGCGGTGCCGGAAAGCGAACGCCGCGCGATTAGTCTCGAAGAAGTTGAGCAGCATGGCGAAGCATTAGCGGAATCCGAGTCGACGGTTTTCGAAGACGAGCTCGCTAAGATCGAGTCGAACGATCTCGCAACGATCATTTACACATCAGGTACAACTGGCGAACCGAAGGGAGTGATGCTGACCCACGATAATTTCGTTTCGAACATCGTTGCGATCTCGAAAGGTTTGCCGATCCGAACGACTGACTGCAGCCTCGCCGTTCTCCCGCTCTCGCATATTTTCGAAAGAACTGTCTTCTACGTTCTGTGCGCGAACGGTGTAGCAATACATTACTGTGCGGCGTTCGACCAGATCGCATCGCACCTGCAAGAGGTAAAGCCGACGATCATGACCGCCGTGCCGCGTTTGTTCGAGCAGGTCTATCACAAGATCGTGAAGAAGGGGAAGTCAGCCGGCGGGTGGAAAACGAAGCTCTTCGACTGGGCCCTCGACGTCGGACAGGATTACTGGCAGGCGAAAGATATGCACAACTCGGTTTCGCCCATGCTTGCAGCCAAACACGCGCTCGCGAGTCGGCTGGTATTTTCGAAATGGCGCGACGGTGTTGGCGGTAGCTTGCGATTTTTTGTTTCCGGCGGAGCGCCGCTTTCAAAAAAATTATCCTATGCTTTCTGGGCCGCGGGCATTCCGATCCTGCAGGGATATGGAATGACTGAAGCATGCGTCGCGAGCGCGAACAGGCCGGAGGACAACAAAGTCGGATCGATAGGTACGCCCTTCGAAGGCATCGAGATGAAGATCGCCGAAGCCGATGGTGAGATCCTGATCCGCGGCCGGAATGTGATGCTGGGTTATTACGATAATCCGGAAGAGACGGCGAAGGCGATCGATGCTGACGGGTTCTATCACACCGGTGATGTCGGCTATGAAGACAAAGACGGACATTTTTACGTAACCGACCGATTGAAGGATCTCTTCAAATTGTCTAACGGAAAATATGTCGCACCGCTTCAGGTCGAAAGTCTTCTGAAACAGAGTCCATTGATCTCGCAAACGGTTGTTGTCGGCAGCGGCCGAAAGCAAGTGGGAGCGCTAATCGTGCCCGATTGGGAAGCTCTCAAAGAAGTGCTGAAGGAAGAGAAGATCCCGGCAGATGGGACGCGCGAAGAGTTGTGCGAGAACCCGCAGGTCGTGAAGCGCGTCCAGCGCGACGCGATCGAATTGACCCGTGAGCTGAACGATTACGAGCGCGTGAAGCGGATCTATCTACTGCCGAGAGAGTTTTCGATCGATAAAGGTGAAATGACCCCGACGCTGAAGATAAAGCGCGGGGTCATTGATGAAAAATACGAAGAAGCGATCGACGAGATCTGCGGGAGCTAATCTCCCCGGCCAACTAACTTGTATAGCTCGGTCAGATCCCGCCTCTTGTGCATAAGAGCGTCTGCAAGTTCAAATAGGGGTTCCGGTATTCTTGCCGGCTCAACCATTTCTTCCCGCGGCGGATAGAGGCGATAAAATTCCAACTCAGCGGAGCAGAATTCACAAGCCGCAAGGTGATCGCAAACCTCGTCGCCATCCGGTTGAGAGTCTCGAAGTGCCGCCAGTCGTTCGGACGGCGGACATTCATCAGTTTTGTAAAAACTTTCCATCGTGAATAGCATCCAGAAGTCCGCGCAAAACGCACCGGCCGCGAATCAATACCTGGTCAAATTTAGTGCTACACCCCATTAAACCCGCAATCGACACTCTCTTCCAAAACTAGGACAGCAAATTTATGCGGTCTTAACTGCGTCGGAGCATCCTTAATCCCACGAACCAGTGACGTTGCCAACTCTGTTGAACATCACAAAAAACTGTTGCCCAAAATTGGAATAGTTGCTAGTATCTAAATGTCGGTAGTGAGGAAGACCGAGTCCCGCGACCACCAGCCAAAATTGACCCAGCTGCTCGGCAGTCGATTTTTCACAAGCTTCTTCTTAAAAACACAGTTTGCGACATATGAACGGACGGCAGAAGTGCCATCGTATGCCTGAGTTTTGCTCAGTGATCACCCACCCGAATCGCAACGAGCCCATATGAATTCAACCAAATCGCCGGAGCGTCTCCCGCGATCAATCCAGAATAAGCAGGTTAAGGTCGGGAAGTGGAACGACAGCCTCAACGCCTCTGACGTCAATCAGATTTGGATCGAGCTTCACCGCATCGTGTCTTCGCATCCCCTGGTGCGTGCGTCAAAACGCGCCGGCTTCCTGGTCGAAGAGGGACGATACAACGCCTACACCGATCTCACGCAAGAATTATTCGTAGCACTTCTCAGCAAGGAGAGGTTTCAGCACTACCTCGACACCGGCATGTCCGACAACGAGGTCGAGGCCGAGATTAGCCAGATCGAGCTGACGAACATGCTCACGGCCGAGCTGCGAAAGCGTTACCCGGAGTCATATCGCCTGGCTCGACGCATCTCGACGCTCGTCCAGACGAGCGAGACTTTCAAACGCTTTGACAATGTCGGGAACCCTGAAGCCCATCGCCGTCTTGCCGATCGTCTTTATGGTCTCGCCGATTGGACGATCCAAAAGTCTCGTCGCGACGTCCAGGAAATGGACGAGAGGGTCAAAGCCGTTTCCTTTCATAAACGCGACACGCGGATGGTCGGATGCACCGGCGATTCACAGATCGTCATCAGCAATGTCGAACTTGAAAAATTGATCGTTCGCGTGTTCAAGGCGATCGATTCACCGGTCGATGTTCGCTCATTGAGATCTTTCGTCATGTCACGTCTACCGATCATGGATATACATCTCGTGCCGGTAGGCGGTTCGGGCGACAGCGATGACGACGACAAGGCGCATTTCGAAATTCCGGATATGCGCGAAACTCCGGAAGAAGATTTTCTCCGCAATGAGGCTGAGAATGAAGCCGCCGGATTTGTCGACGGATTTCTGAACAGCCTAAGCAAGTCGGTCCGTGGAAAAGAAAAGCAGTATGACCGGATGATCAACGTCCTCTGGCATTGCTACCTGATCTCCGATAGCGGAACGCAGCTCCAGGTCGCCGAGATGCTCGGTGTCTCCGACTCTCTTGTCTCTGATTACCGGAAACGGATCGAAGCAAATCTCTCGCAACTCGCTTTCACAGGAGTCAACGAAGCCCGCCAGTTCGAGAAAGCTTTAAAGAGACGCGTACGCGAAATGATCGCGGAAGCCGTCGAAAAAGTTCCCGCCTAGTTCCCAGGCCCTCCCACTTCACTTTCCCAAAAGGAACCCTCCACCTCACCGACTCAACCCACAACAAAGCAGGTCCCGCCGAAGATTTACTTAGGCGGGACCTTTTTTTGTTTGTGGTTCGTGGTTCGTGGTTCGTTGGGGTCGCTTCCTTTAAGGACTCGACCGCGAACGACGAACCACGAGCCGACGAATGACGAACAACGAACCGCGAACGACAAACGACGAACAACCACCACCAATCAACCAGTCACCACTCACGACTCACCTTTCACCACTACGAACAAACTCCGTGTCACTCTTTTGTACTAACAATTCAGAGACAAGGGTTAGATTGTGTCACAAGGGATCGCTGAGCGGTGTTCTTCATTCAAGAGCCGATCTACCAAAAGGGAAGGCGTCATTCCAGCATTATCGGATA
>JANMUW010000100.1:0-8553 GCA_031392105.1 Acidobacteriota bacterium
GCTTCGTCCGCTGGCTGTCGGACGACAGCGGAATTATTTTCGGAAAAGCACGCGGCGGTGATGAGAATACTCAGTTCTTCTGGATGAAGACCGACGGCACGGGTGTTCGGGAACTCACGAACGATCCCAAGGTGCGTTACAACTTCGCCGAAGTTTCGTTTGATGGAAAGACGATCTATTACACATCGAACAAACGGAACAGGACATTCTTCGATGTCTATTCGATGGATCTCGCAAGCGGTCGCGAGGAATTGCTTTATCAGTTCGATGGCAATGTCGATGTCGCTGCGGTCAGTGACAGTGGAAAGAAACTTGTCGTATCACGTGACGGGATCGAAAAGAGTCTCGACAACGATCTGTATTTGATCGATATCGAGACGAAGAAGGAAGTTCATCTCACACCACACACCGCTGCGTCAGAATTTCGCGACGTGCATTTTCTCGCAGACGGACTCCTCTTCACGACAAACGACAAACGAGATTTCCAGGGACTCGCGCAGATGCGTAAGAAGAACGCGGCGGGCGACGACTGGAAAGAGCCGAATCGGGAGACGAAGATCGTCGATGCAGCGGCATGGGACGTCTCCGCGGTTGAGATGCGGCCTTACGGCAGCGTGATCGCATACACGGTGAATCGCGAAGGCTTTTCCGATATCTGGCTTCGGAAAGTCGAGACCGGCGGCAAACCTTTGATCGCGACCATTGCGAAGACGACCGAACGCATCGACACCCTTCCCGAACGTGGGATCGTCGCTGGATTGACCTTGTCGAATGATCAAACCAAGCTCGCATTCTCGTTCAGCTCGTTTAAATGCAACGGAGATATTTGGATCTACGATCTGAAAACTCGCGCACTGACGCAGGTTACACGCAGCGACCGCGCGGGAATTCCCCAGGAATCTTTTGTGTCACCTGAGCTAATTAGGTTCAAGAGCTTTGATGGCCTCGACGTGAGCGCCTGGTACTACATTCCGAAAACGGTCGATAAGATTACCACGATCAAGAAAGGCTACCCTGCGGGCTTGCAGGAATACGTTTTCATGGAAGGAGAGAACAACCCTGACTCTGAGATGAGTTCGTATCGAAAAACTTCTCCGACCAGCATGCCGGCCCACGCTCACGTGCCTGTCATCGTCAGTGTACACGGCGGACCTGAAGGTCAAGAGCGCCCGGGATTCAATCCGCTGTACCAGTATTACCTTTCGCGCGGCTACGCCGTCCTCGCGCCGAATGTCCGCGGATCGACTGGATATGGAAAGGTGTACACACATCTCGATGATGTAAAGAATCGCGAAAATTCGGTCAAGGATCTCGCCTACGCTGTCGAGTGGCTGAACACAAAAGGCTCCGCTGATCCAAAACGGATCGCGGTCATGGGAGGAAGCTACGGCGGATACATGACGCTCGCGGCGATCACACTTTATCCCGAGCTGTGGGCGGCCGCCGTCAGTACGGTCGGTATCGTGAACTGGGAATCTTTTCTTAAGAACACTTCGGGTTATCGTCGCCGTCAGCGCGAAGTCGAGTATGGAATGCTCGATCGCGACATCGATTTCCTTCGCGCAATTTCGCCGATCAAAAAGATAGATCGCGTTAAGACACCGCTCTTCGTCATCCAGGGAAAGAACGACCCGCGAGTTCCCTACACCGAAGCCGAGCAGGTCGTCAAAGCATTAAAGGACCGCGGCGCGATCGTCGAATATAAGCTTTACGACGACGAAGGCCACGGAATCTCAAAACTAAAAAATCGGCTCGAGCTTTATCCGCTTGTCGCCGACTTTTTAGACAAGTACATGAAGTAGCCTTTTATCAATTGCCTCCACCTTTGGTGTCAAAACTCGGCTGTGTGGCGGCGAAGCCGCCGAAAGATAATAGCCAGACGTGAAACGTCTGGAAATATGCCGTGTCAGCCCCGCACTGAAGGTGCGGAAGACAAGCTTTCCGCCCCTTCAGTGCGGAGCCGGTTGTCGAAACCGTACCAGAAGCTTCGCATCTGGCTATTAATCTTGCCGCCCAAGGCCAGTTTTGACACGGTCTCTAAAGCCTGATGCACTCATGAAGAAGTCATGAAGAAACACCGCCACCTCCCTTGGAGGATCGCAAATTAACGGCACATCCGCTTCCATTCGATTCTCTAGCCGCGTCGAGTACTTTCTGCACCGCGAGTCCGTCAGCGAACGTTGCTGCATGTTCGATCTCGGTCTTGCCTTCGTGGATCGCGTCGACGATCTTCGGTGCAAACGCTGTAAAGCCGCTCGAGAATCCGGTGTCGGGAACGCCGGCGATCGGAGCGCCGAAATCGACGCCGACCTCGCTCCAGTCTGCGTCCGAGGCTTTTGCGAAAAAAGCCTCGCCACGTGCATCAACTGCCAGCGCACCTTCGTCTCCGTAGAACTCAACACGATGTTTGTACGTGGGGCCCTCTGTCATCGAAACGGAAACCAGCCCAGTTGCGTCGCGCGTCAGATCGTCGTCCGCGAATCTGAGAACTAGAAGTGATTCGTCATCGGTAGTTACATCGCACATCTCACCGCCGGGGATCGGACGCTTTTTGACTTGCGTCTGCAGCTGACAAAACACGCTCGAGATGCCTGTCCCGAGAAACCAGTGGAACGAATCGACGACATGCGAAACGATAGCACCGAGCGCACCGCCACCTTGCTCTGCGTCGGACCACCAATTCCACGGCAGGTTAGGATCACCCCGATGAGGCGCCTGGAAATAGCATTTCGCATGACGGATCGTTCCGATCGCGTCTTCACGTAGCATCGAGTAGGCCTGAAGACGTCCCGGCTGGAACCGCAGCTCGTGATCGATCAAAGCGAGAACACCCGCCTTTTTCGCGGCATCTGTCATCTCTCGCGCCTCGGCCGTATTCATCGCCATCGGTTTTTCGCAGAGAACATGCTTTCCATGTGCGATCGCCGCCATGGTCATTTCGTGGTGAAGTTTCGGAGGCGTCGTGATGCAGATCAGATCAACATCGCTTCTTGCGACCGTCTCCCGCCAGTCCGCGGTGAAGTGCGGAATACCAAACTCGCGCGCGGCGCTCTCAGCATTCTCAAGGGTACCGCTCGCGATCGAGACGATCTGTGCGTTCTGGCACGACTTGAATGCCGGTATCTGTACTTTTCGTGCAAAACCGGTCCCAATAAACCCGATCCGAACAACTTCGCCCATATCTGCAAAGTTAGAACATCCGGTGAGGAATGGAAAGCGGAGATTATTGCCCGCGAATTACGCGAAAGGACGCGAATAGAAGAAATCTCCATTCGCGTCCTTTCGCGTAATTCGCGGGCAATAAATTCTGCGTTTTCTCAATGCTAATCGACTACGCCCATTTCCAGCGCCGGCAAGCCGGTCGTCTTTAAAAGCTTCTTCCCGTTCCGTAAAAAGAATTCGTATTTTTGCCTGTCGTCCGCACTCATCTCCGTGATCGCGGCTCCGACCAGATATCTTTCAGTCGATGCATGGATCCCGACCCGCTCATACCGTTTTCCAAGTACTTGCATCTGCAGCTTCTTTCCGGCGAGATCCATCTCTACGTGCAGGATGCGCTCCTGCCCTACGAGATACTTCTCCTTTAAGCGGATAGAAGAAACTACAAAGCCGATACCGCTTTCGCTAAGGTCGACCGTTTCGCCCGAAAGAAATAATTCCTCGCATGGCGTCGTAATATTGTGTGGATTCTTTTCCGGTGCGAAGCACACCTTGACCGGGACCTGATACTTTTTACGCACAGAAGCTCGTCTTTCAATCCACGAAACGCTGAACCTGGATACTAATTCTCTTATCATTGGAGGGTGACCTTTATCTTAGATTCGGAGAGTCCAAAGGGTTTCGGTGAGACAAAGACGGAAGCTGTATTCCGTATAAAATAAAACGTGCAATCCCGGACTGCTTCCATCATTTTGTTTTCTTTGCCCGATCGTCCCGGCTGGTCAGATGCGGCTGGCCACTTTCGTCAAGCTGGACAGCAAATGAGAGCTTTCCGGTCTTTCCGTAAACCGCCGGTACGGCTGCCGCGCCGTACTTCTTCCTGTCGCTCGATACGGTCACAGCGTAGTTATATCCGGTCGACTCGTTGGACCGGATGTCGGCCGGCAGGAATTCTGCGCCGATCAACTGGTCCATGTCGCCGTATAGTCCCTGGTTCGTCGCAGCAAATGCCATCTGCGCCTTGGCGACGCGGTCAAGCATTTCGCGGGCTTCGTCCTGATGAGTTTCGATCCGCAACGCACGAAAGTAGTTCTTTCCTTCCTGCTTGATCTTCTTCTCGGCGGCGTCTTCAACAGTTAGGATGACCCAGACGTCGCCTTCTTTACGCAGCTTGATCGCCTGAATCTCTTCCTTGGCCAGATCTTCCCCTGGAAGTTTCGCCGTTACGGACGCGTTGTTTCCTGAAACGATCTCACCGTTGATCTCGATCTCGGCGGGAACGAATTTCGCGATGGATTCGAAATCGAGCTGGAATTCCTTCAACTCGGCATCCGTTAGGCCTTCAATAGCAGGCCGGAGGTTCGTCAGAAAGAGGGCTTCGCGAAACCGCTTTTCTCGAAGATGGCCGTAGAACGCCCGGACCGTATCGGCAGGCGAATTCGGTTTGATCTCGATCGTCGCACCGCGCGTCGTTTTCGCAACCGCGGCGGCTTCTGCAGCCGTAGCTTGAGCAACGTCGTCCGCCGCCTTCGATGCGGTAGTCGAGCACCCATGGCTAGCTAGAAAAGAGGCTGAAAGAAGGCAGGTGATGAGACCGAACTTGGAAAACACTGCTCGCATCGATTGTGCTCCGAAATAAAACGTGGATTGTAAAGATTATCGCTGGGCTTAATGCCAACGAGGAAAGGACACGCCATTGAGAGTATAGCGTGTCCTTCTAAGAAAAGGCGAGAATTTTTTTGTTCGAGACTTTGCGTCCTTTTCGCGAGATCTGCGTGAAAAAGAACGTCTCACGCAAAGCCCGCTGAGTTCGCGGAGCGATTCTGCTCGATTACAGGTCGCCTTCTCTAACCTCCGTCGACTTGGCAGGTTCTGTAACGCTGTTGTCTCCTCCGAGCAGTGTTCCGCGCCCGACAAGATAAAGCACGACCGCCAATACGAGGAACGGCACAAGCCCAAGCAAATTCGAAGTAAAGAACGGATTTGAGGTTTCCGACCATTTCTCGAAGCCCTGAACTGTTGAGCTCAGGAATTCGGCTGAGAATGCGACAAGGATGCCAGCAAGTGCTCCGCCCGCTATGTAGCCGGATGCAATCAGGACGCCCGGGCTCTTGTCCGTTTCGGCTATCTTCTCCTCTTCCGTCATGTCATTATCGCGGAAGCGTCGAAAGAGAACCTTATCGACTCCCCATCGGACCATTCCACCGACAAAGATCGGTGCCGAGATCGCGATCGGCAAATAAAGACCGACAGCGAACGCCAGCGACGGGATGCCGGCAAGCTCAAGTGTTACTGCGATCATCATACCGAGTATCACCAGTCCCCACGGAAGCTCCTGGCTGAGAATTCCCTTGATGATGTAACTCATCAGCGTTGCTTTCGGTGCAGAGTACTTGGTCACCTCGCTGCCATCCGGTTTTTCAAGGATCGTTCCGTTCACACCCGGATCCACTAGATACCTGATCTCACCACTCGGAGCGACGAGATATTTGCCCGGCTGAATCCCACCTTCCGTGTCCGTATTATGCCAACCACGGTAAGTCGCAGTATCCGCCGCCGCCTGAGAACCTTTCAACGTTTCCGCAGGCCCGACCTCAGCCCCGGACGGAACCATCGCACCCTTGGGGAAATTCTCCTGCATCTTGTACGCGACGCGGCCGGCAGTATTTACAAGGAACCTACCCGAGGGCAAGTCCTTATTCTCCGGCTCTTTTTGTCCGGCGGGCACACGGTTCTCAAATACCGTATAGCTTCCCGCTACAGGTGGCTGAAACTCGCCGGTATACGGCGGCAAACCGGCCGTGTTCACGACCACTTCCTTGTCCCGCACGCGCGAGAACGTTGTCGGATCGGCATAAACCGTTCCGCTGTCGTTCAACGCGAGCAGGATGGGGCCGAGCACCAGCGCCGAAGCGAGCGCACCGACGAGAATTGCGATCTGCTGTTTCTTGGGCGTACCCCCGACCCAGAAGCCGGTCTTGAGATCCTGCGAAGTAGTGCCGCCGTTCGACGCCGCGATACAAACGATACCGCCGATCGAGAGCGCCGTGACGAAATAGGGATCCGGCGCTGTCCAGCCTACGAGCAGGAATACGAGGCACGTGAACAACAATGTCGCCACCGTCATACCTGAGATCGGATTCGACGATGAACCGATCTCGCCTGTCAGTCGCGACGAAACCGTTACAAATAAAAATCCGAACACGATGATCAGCAGTGCACCGAGGATGTTCATCTTCAGTGCCGGGACGAACGTAATGACCACGATCAACGCCAATATTCCGGCGATGACAAACTTGATCGAAAGATCCTGGTCGGTCCGCGGCAACGTCTCGCCTGCTTTCTCATCGCTGCCGCGTCGCAGGTCGGCGAGCCCACCCTTCATCCCATGCCAGATGACCGGGAGCGAGCGGAACAAACTGATCACGCCTCCGGCGGCGACAGCACCGGCACCTATATACAAAATGTAATCGGCCTGGACACTGTTCTTGCCCTGAATCCCCATTGCTGAGATCGGCACGGTTCCCGGTGCAACGGCCTCAGCAAGGCCAGACCCGAAAAACTTGATCATCGGGATCAGGACGAGATAGGCAAGAGCGCCGCCCGCGAACATGATGCCCGCGATGCGCGGCCCGATGATATAACCGACACCAAGCAGCGCCGGATTATTCTCGTTCGATATCGAACCGCCTTCGAACGGCCGCCCGAAAACCTTGGTTGGCGTTTCCTTCCACGCTTTCAGCACGAGCATCAGCGTGTTGAATAGAAAGCCCATCGCAAAGCCGATAGATATGATCTTTCCGCCGCGTGTTGCCGAATCTCCTGCTTCAGCAGAATCGCCTACATGAGAGGCCTCGCGAGATTCCTGCGACGCACCGGCCATCAAGACCTGCGCGCAAGCCGTACCTTCGGGGTACTTAAGAATTCCGTGCTGGTCGCGGATCAACGCACGCCGCAACGGGATCATCATCAGAATGCCGAGCAAACCGCCGAGCACGGCGACGAGTGTTACGCGCCAGATCTCGAGATCAAATCCGAGTATGAGGATCGCGGGCATCGTCACACCGATGCCAAACGCGATCGATTCGCCGGCTGACCCGGTCGTCTGGACGATGTTGTGCTCAAGTATCGTCGCATCTCGAGCACCGAGCTTGGAGAGGATCCTGAAAAGGGTGATCGAGATGACCGCGACGGGAATGGAGGCGGAAACCGTAAGTCCGACTTTCAGCACCAAATACAACGACGACGCGCCGAAGACGATACCGAGCAGCGTGCCGACAATAAGCGGCACTGGCGTCAGCTCGCGCATGTTAGTTACACTCGCCGGAATGTACGGGCGGAATTTCTCGAGAACAGGATTCTTCCTCCGAAAAGGCCTCCTGGTTGTTTGTGTCTAACGCTGCAAAGGAGCTTGCGCAGCGATATGTCTTTACGATGCAGTTCGTTCGGGAAAGTTCTGCTTTGCAATTTACATGGGAGTTGGAGAAAAGGCAAAGACAAGGGCCGTCTAAGAGCGGGGGCAAGCCCGCCTTCCTTACCTGCGATTGTCATGCGGTTCCGAGTTTCCTCGACTGCCCGTGGCAATTTGTGCATGTAACCACATTCGCAGGTTAGAAAGGCGGGCTTGCCCCCGCTCTTCAGTTTCCTGCTCGGTGCACTTCTATTTCCAACTAAGCTAATATCCTTTAGACTAACGGAAACTTACGGAGACAAACTCACAATGAATTTCTTCTTTGCGTCTTTGCGGCTTTGCGGGATATTTCTTCTCCTAACCGCGGCAGCAGCATCTCAAATCCCCACGCCAAAAGACGTCATCGGCTTCACACCCGGCGATGATCGCAAGCTCGCGAGTTGGGGGAGCATCGTCGATTACTTCAAGAAGCTCGACGCGGCAAGCGATCGCGTAATATTCGAAGAGATCGGCAAGACGACGATCGGTGCCCCGTTCGTCTACGCGACGATCTCGAGTCCGGAGAACTTGAAGAATCTGGAGAAGTACAAAGGGATTAACGCAAGGCTCGCAGATCCGCGAACGATAGCTGGAAAGAACGGGAAGCCGCTTTTCGGCGCAGCCCGCGACACCGCTGCGAAAAGTTTGGCCGCGCAAGGTAAGACTATCGTCCTCATCACATGCGGTATCCACTCCACCGAAGTCGGCTCGACGTTATCGTCGATGCTCATCGCTCATCGCCTAGCAAGCAGCAATGAGCCCGACATCAAAAAGATCCTCGACAACACGATCATCCTTCTCGTCCCGTCGCTCAATCCGGACGGCGTGGATATCGTCAAAAACTGGTACGACAAAACTCTCGGCACGCCGTACGAAGGCACCGAGCCGCCCGAGCTTTATCACAAGTACGTCGGCCACGATAACAACCGCGACTGGTACGCGTT
>JANMUW010000075.1:0-14653 GCA_031392105.1 Acidobacteriota bacterium
TGTCGTAGATACGACCACATAGTTATTGATTCGCCGCCAGCGCTCTATTTTGCGGACAGTACGATAATCTCAACTAAGGTCGACTCAGTTATTCTCGTAGTGCGTGACGGAGTCAGCTCGACGCAGACGTTGGTGAGGATGCAGCGGTTGTTCCAAAGTGTCGGGTCGCGGATAATTGGAGTTGTTCTGAACGCGGTCCCCATTCACAAGCAAGTTTACAACAGGTATAGGTACTATTACCCCGAGCCTCGATTTATAGACGAGCAAACGCGACCGCTTAACCTCGGATAGCGAAAAAAGAAATTTCATCGGATACGCCTCACGCGTGGCTCTACCTTCCAGCTAAATAAATTAATCTTTGAGAAAGTTCATCTCTTCTCGGGCACGTCGCCTCTCTGCGGGGCGGTGATTGCTTGAGGCGAAGAGGTGCCGGGTTTGAAAACTAATCTGAACGTGTTGGATACATTTAGACAAATTTGCATTGGTTCGAAGGCCGCGGGCGAACGCCCAGGGAAATGCCTGGTCATCGGCGAGGTTGCTCAGACCCATGATGGCAGTCTCGGCCAAGCGCATGCATTCATCGACGCGATCGCAGATGCTGGCGCAGATGCTGTGAAATTCCAGACGCATATTGCAGCCGCCGAAAGCACGCCCGGTGAACCGTGGCGCGTAAAGTTTAGTCCACAAGACGACACTCGCTACGATTACTGGCAACGCATCGAATTCTCAGAAGCGCAGTGGCAAGGGCTAAAGGATCATTCGGACGATCGAGGCCTGTTGTTCCTGAGTTCGCCGTTTTCTATTGAGGCCTTCGAGCTCCTTAAGCGCGTCGGCATTCGGGTCTGGAAAATCGCATCAGGTGAGATCGGCAACTTTCCGATGCTCGACGCGATCGCTGCCACCGGCGATCCCATTATTCTGTCGTCGGGAATGAGCCCTTGGTCCGAGCTTGACGCCGCAGTCGCGAGGTTCTCTTCGACGACTCCAATAGCCGTTTTACAGTGCACGACGGAGTATCCGTGTCCGCCCGAACGGATCGGGCTAAATCTAATAGACGAACTTCGCTCCCGGTATGGTTGCGCGACCGGTTTATCGGATCACTCCGGAAAGATATTCGCCGGATTGGCGGCGGCGTCACTGGAAGCCGAGGTGCTTGAGATTCATGTGACCCTGAGTCGCGAGATGTTCGGTCCTGATGTTATCGCTTCAGTTACAACCAAAGAGCTGCGGGAGCTTGTCGCAGGAATTCGTGACATCGAGCTCATGCTTGCGAATCCTGTTGAAAAAACAATTGCGGCGGAGCGGTGCGAACCCCTGCGGAAGATCTTTACGAAGAGCCTCTATGCGAGTTCATTTATCCCTGAAGGAACTATCGTTGATCCGGGACACTTCCACCTGAAGAAACCGGGAACCGGAATACCCGCGGCTGAACTACCGTCCATTATCGGTAAACGCCTTAAGCGCGACCTCGCAGAGGGGCAGGCCCTAAGTTTCTCCGATCTCGACATGTGACTCTCACTTTTGTTACGAACGTTCTCCAATAATAAATCCGAATAAAATGCGTCGAAAAGTTTGCGTAGTAATTACTGCAAGGCCGAGTTATAGCCGTATCAAGACCGCGCTCACCGCGATCAAACAGAATCCTGACCTCGAACTTCAGCTCGTGATCGCCGCGTCTGCGTTGCTCGATAGATATGGTACTGCGGTCAACTATGTCGAGAAAGATGGCTTCGATGTGGCGGCTCGCGTTTTCATGGTTCTGGAAGGCGAAAACCCGACATCAATGGCGAAGACCACCGGCATTGGATTGTTAGAACTCGCCACGGTTTTTGACAATCTGAAACCGGATCTCGTCCTAACCATCGCCGATAGATACGAGACTCTTGCCACCGCAATAGCAGCTTCGTACATGAACATACCGGTCGTTCATGTGCAGGGCGGAGAAGTTACCGGATCCATCGACGAAAAGGTTCGGCATGCCGTTACAAAGTTGGCCGACCTGCATCTGGTGTCGACGAAATGCGCCGCGACGAGAGTGGAACGGATGGGTGAAGAGGCTCGTAAGATTTTCGTCACTGGTTGCCCGTCGATCGACCTTGCCGCGGAAATCTTGCCAAATCCGAAGCTCGACTTCGATCCATTTGAAAAGTATGGCGGCGTAGGCGATCTGGACCGATTACTGAATGGATACGTTGTGGTTATGCAGCATCCGGTTACCACCGAATATGAGCTTTCCAGAGAACAGGTTTCACTGACGCTGAACGCGGTCCACGAACTCGACATGCCAGCGTTGTGGTTCTGGTCAAACGTTGACGCCGGTGCGGATGGAACGTCTGGCGGCATCAGGTCGTTTCGCGAATCACACCGACCGCGAAATATGCACTTCTTCAAGAATATGGAGCCGACCGACTTTCTTCGCCTGCTCTACAACAGCAAGGCGTTGATCGGAAACTCGAGTGTCGGCATTCGGGAATGTTCTTTTCTCGGCGTACCGGTAGTGAACATCGGTACACGACAAACCGGACGTGAACGCGGTGCAAACGTGATCGACGTTGACTATTCCAAGGACGAGATAATCTCTGCGATCAGACGGCAGACCAGCAATGGCCTTTACGCCTTGGATAAGTTGTACGGCGATGGGAATGCCGGAGAGCGAATTTCGAAAGTCCTCGCGGAAGCACCACTCGAGATCGGGAAGCGCCTGACCTATTAAGCCATGCTAAGGGTACTCGGGCTAATACCGGCGAGGGGAGGTTCAAAGGGCGTCCCCAGAAAAAATATTCGGTTGCTAAACGGTAAACCGTTGTTGGCTTACACGGCCGAAAGTGCGCTTGCGGCGAGCCTTTTGTCGCGGGTTGTTCTTAGTACCGAAGACAATGAGATCGCAAAAGTTGGCGAGGAGTTGGGTCTGGAAGTACTTCAGCGTGCTCCGATCCTTGCAGAGGATACAACTCCGATGCTGTCCGTAGTGCTGGACGCGGTTCGCAGAGTCGAACAATCTGGCGACTTTTTTGATGCGGTTTGCCTTCTTCAACCCACGAATCCGCTACGCCGTTCTGCGGACATAGATTCTTGTATAAAGCTTTTGGATTCCAGTAAGGCTGATTCTGTAGTAAGCGTGCTGCCGGTTCCGCACCTGTACAACCCTAAGTGGGTTTACTGGGGCAATACCGACGGCACCATCGCTCTGTCTTCGGGAGAGTCCGAACCCGTGAGCCGAAGGCAGGATCTGCCAAGCGCCTTTCATCGTGATGGATCGGTTTATGTTACACGCCGCGATGTCCTCTTCGAGTTCGGCAATTTATACGGAGAAAAGGTTCTCAGGTATGAGATGGATGAACGGTTCTCGGTGAACATTGACACTTTGGACGATTGGCACGCCGCCGAGCAGATGCTTCCGGCCGCGACTTTATTTCGAGCGGACACAAAAAGCCCTTCTACCGACGCCGGAATGGTCGGGAATAATTGAATCGGTGAGCATTAATAATCAGAACGAGTTTAACTGTGTCGTAATCGGAGACGGAACCCTTCCGATCCGTTGCAGCGAAATATTAGTTGAGGGCGGCCACAACTTATGCGGAGTTGTATCGACGGACGACAAAGTAAAGAAGTGGGCAAAGAGTCAGAATCTCCAGGTTCACAAATCAGTCGCGGAACTCGTTGCTGCAAGGCTTGACCCGATCGACTACGTCTTCAGTATCGTGAACGAACAAATCCTGCGTGACGACATCTTGAGTCTTCCGCGCAGAGGCACGATCAATTATCATGACGGCCCTCTTCCGAAATACGCCGGCACCCATGCGACTTCATGGGCAATATTGAACCACGAGCGACAGCATGCGATCACCTGGCACTTCGTAACGGATGTCGTCGACGCCGGAGACATTCTAAAGCAGGAGCAAATTGAGATCACTGCCAACGAAACAGCTCATTCTCTCAACACAAAATGTTACGAAGCAGCCACACGAGGATTCAGCGAACTTGTCGTCGAGCTCTCAACCGATAGCTGTAAGCTAACGAAACAGAACTTAACGGAGCGGACATTCTTCCC
Organism: Acidobacteriota bacterium; assembly: GCA_031392105.1. Classification (GTDB taxonomy): domain Bacteria; phylum Acidobacteriota; class Blastocatellia; order Pyrinomonadales; family Pyrinomonadaceae; genus OLB17. Next base: position 4,052 of record JANMUW010000075.1, read on the forward strand.
GAGATTTAAGCGGCCGGCGAACGGTGGTGTAATTTCCTGGAACTCATCGGCGAAGGATATTTCTGCATTGATTCGCGCGTTGAACTTTGGGCCGCATCCAAATCCACTCGGGGCCGCGAAGCTCGCAATAGAAAACACCTACTTTATAGTTTCGGAAGTTGAGTCTTCAGATCTGGAGGCCGAATCCTCCGCTGGAACGATCAATGAGATCGGTTCCGATTTCATTCGTGTCTCGACCAGCGACAGAGAGATCGTGCTGCGACGCCTTCTGCAACTCGACGGACAGCCGTTAACGGTCCCAGAACTCGCTGCCCGGTTCGATCTGCAAATTGGCTATCGATTTCACGACCAGGAGAAGAAACAATGCGAACGAATCGAGACGAGAATTAAAGAAACGTGTAGATCCGAACGGTATTGGGTCGATAGACTTTCCGATTTAAGGCCTGCCGCGACTCCCTTAGCCGAGTCGGCCAATTCGTCAGCTGCGGCCAAGTACGAGATGGTTTCATTCTCGTTGCCGGACGAGTTTACGGATTTCGTCGAACGGTCCGCTAGCTCTCAGTCATTAGGTCAACATGTTATCGCCGCATTTGGCGGGTTTCTTTCCAGACTCACGGATAACGAATACTTCGATATCGGATTGCATGACGCGTCCGTCCACGATCGGTTTGCGGAGTTGGATCAACTCTTTGTTGAATGGGTTCCCCTTCGTCTAAACGTCGACTGGCAGGAGAACTTCTTCCGGCAGCTCGAATCGACAGCTGCAGAGATTGAAACGGTTCGCACTCATAAGACATTCAGCTCCGACATAACGGCGAGATATCCCCAAATATCTCCGACTATCGATGGTCCGAAGCTAACCTCATTTCCGACTCACGTTTTCATTGGAGATGCTGAAAGTAAACCGGTTGAGCCGACCGGCGATCTCACGATGATCTTAGGAGAAGACGAGTCGAACTGTCGGTTGTACTTCGACGTGAATAAATTCGGTGAAAATGGCCCCGACAAGTTTGTCGGGTACTTCACGACCTTTCTCAAGGGCATCGCTACCGAACCTGATCGCAGCCTTAGTCACGTACCATTGCTCAGCACTGCCGAGAGAAACCTGCTGCTCGTCGATCTGAACAATGAGCGACTTAGCGTTCCGGAGGACATGTGCATTCACCATCTCTTCGAGGCTCAGGTAGAACGCACGCCGGATAAAGTGGCGCTGATTGCCGGTGATCAACGAATCACCTACCGTGAGTTGGAGCGGCGGTCGGAACGTGTCGCAAGCAGGTTACGAAATTTAGGCGTAGGTCCCGATGTCCTGGTAGCGATCTGCGTCGCCAGATCCGTTGAAATGATCGCCGGCATACTGGGAATTCTTAAGGCCGGTGGAGCCTACGTTCCGCTTGATCCCGCGTACCCGCGAGCCCGATTGGACCAAATACTCAACGATTCCGGTGCCGCTGTCCTCGTTACCGAATCGAGTGCGGCAGACAAACTTGATACGCACGGTGTATCGATCGTTTATCTGGATGCCGACACGGAGCCCACTGAGAAGAGCTCGGAAGGTTCAAAGGCAAAGCCGAACAATCTTGCGTACGTTATCTATACCTCGGGATCAACCGGGATTCCGAAGGGAGTTGCTATCGAACATCGAAGTACAGTCACGTTCCTGACGTGGGCGACTTCGGTTTTCAGTGTCGAAAAACTGAAAGGCACGGTTGCGTCGACGTCGATCTGTTTCGACCTGTCGGTCTTTGAGATCTTCGCTCCTCTAAGTTGCGGCGGCACGGTGATCCTTATCGAGAATATTCTCCAGCTGCCATTTGCACCGGCCGCACGTGAAGCCACATTGATAAATACGGTTCCCTCCGCGATCACAGAGCTATTGAGAATGAAAGGCGTCCCCGAATCCGTCGGCACGGTAAATCTGGCGGGAGAACCGTTGAAGACCTCTCTCGTAAACCAGATCTACCGAACGACAAATGTGCACGAAGTGTTTGATCTTTATGGTCCGACCGAAGACACAACATATTCGACCTACACGCTTAGGAAGGACGGTAAGGCAACGATCGGACGACCGATCTCCAACACTCAGGCGTACGTATTGGACCGAAACCTACAGCTCGTGCCGCCAGGAGTTCCGGGCGAACTTTACCTCGGTGGGGACGGTCTTGCGCGTGAGTATCTAAATCGCCCGGATCTAACGGCGAGCCGGTTCATCGAAAATCCGTTCGATCCTAAACCGTCGCAACGCATCTACCAGACGGGAGACTTGGTGCGTTATCTACCCTCGTTCGAGATCGAGTATCTGGGCCGCGTCGACAACCAGGTAAAGATCCGAGGATTCCGGATCGAATTGGGCGAGATCGAAGCAGTTATCTCGGCCCATCCGTGCGTCGAAGGTGCGGTGGTTATCGCTAGAGAAGATCAGTCATCCGAAAAACGTCTCGTCGCATATATTGTCAACGCGGGCGGAGAGAGGATCGGGACCAGTGAGCTGCGAGAGCATGTTAAGAGATCGTTGCCCGATTTCATGGTGCCCGCGATATTCGTAGAACTCGACGAATTTCCGTTGACCCCGAATGGAAAGATAGACCGCAAGGGACTTCCCGCTCCTTCTCATACGCTCGTAGAGGCAAATCGAAGTTATGTCGGCTCGCGGAACGAAGTTGAATCCGAGCTGGTCGATATTTGGGAGCGCTTATTGAACGTGTCTCCGATCGGCGTTCGCGACGACTTTTTCGAATTGGGAGGCGACTCGCTTATCTCGGTCAGTTTGTTCGTCGAGATCGAGAATCATTTCGGTATCGAATTACCGCTATCTGCATTGGTTGGCTCTCCGACAATTGAAAAGCTTGCGATTGCATTGCGGCATGGCGGCTCAACCGGTTCATCGAAGTATCTGGTTCCGCTTCAGACCGCAGGCGAACGAGCTCCGTTGTTCTGCATGCACGCGGCGGGTGGAAATGTTTTGTTCTATAGAGACCTAGCAAGTGAATTAGGCAATGACCAGCCGTTCTATGGTTTGCAGGCACGCGGCGTAACCGACAAGTCCGAGACCGCGCATGATCGCGTAGAGGATATGGCCCGCGATTACCTACTTGAAATTAAATCGTTACAACCGAGCGGGCCGTACCACTTGTGTGGCGCGTCTTTCGGCGGTCTTGTGGCGTTCGAAGCGGCTCGTCAGCTCGTGGCGATGGGAGACACTGTTGGGACGCTTGCCTTGTTCGACACCTATGCTCCTCGCTATCTCGTCGCAGGCGGGCAGGAATCAAAGATCCATCCGCTGAAGTCTCTTGTTTTTCGAGCTAAGAGTGTCAGCAATCAGCTCCGCGAAATGGGAGACTGGAAAAAGAGACTCGAGTTCGTGCGTTCGAAGGCTGCGAAGGTTAATAAAAAGGTTAAGCGAAAGATAGCGTGGACGAAAAATCAATTCGCTATCGAGTATAACAAGGCGACCGGCCGTGAGCTCCCTCCGGACATGATGCGTAACCACGCCGCCATTCAGACTGCGATGGACGGTTACATGCCTGAAAAATTCGATGGGAACATGGTTCTTTTCAGAGCATCCGAGCAGCCGGTTTCGGATTTCGATAAGCATCTCGGATGGGATTCTTTCGTGAACGGTGAAGTAACCGCAGTCGTTGTGAAAGGCACGCATGGTGCGCTCACCGTTTATCCTTTCGCGACAGATCTTGCTGCGAAGCTGAAGCCGGTCCTGCTTGAACAAGTTGATTCGGCCGAGCTTTTGCCGCAAGCCGAACACCATCGGGCAGCATGATCGATCGGTACCATTGCCTGCTTACTTTGAATCCGAAATTAATTTTGCGAAGCGATAACGTAACCGAATGTGTGGAATAGCCGGCGTCTTCGGCAGACATTCTAATAGGGACGAGGTTGAGGCGATGTTGCACGTGCAGCGTCATCGCGGGCCGGATGGTGAGGGAATCTACGTTGATCCCGAAGGTCTGGCCGTGCTCGGCCACAATCGGCTTAGCATCATTGACCTGTCAAAGAACGGCTCGCAGCCGATGCGTGGAGGCGGAGGCCGGTACATCGCAACGCTAAACGGAGAGATATATAACTACCTCGAACTCCGGAAAGAGTTGGAGCCGCATTATCAATTCCGAAGTAAATCGGACACTGAAGTTCTGCTCGCAGCCTATGCGCGGTGGGGAGCCGAGTGTCTCGACCGACTTATAGGTATGTTCGCCTTTGTGATCTGGGACGAGAAAGACAAATCCGCATTCGTCGCGAGAGATCGCTTCGGCGTAAAGCCGCTCTATTATCACAAGCGAGTTGACGGTACTTTTCTGTACTCGAGCGAGATCGCGACGCTGCATGCGGCGGGTGCTCCGCGGCACCCGAACGAAAGAGCGTGGGCGACGTATCTCAACGACGGACTCTACGATCACTCGACGGATACTTTCTGGAACGACATTCATTCGCTTCCTGGCGGACACTTCCTTTCGTGGAAAGATGGTCGGACTCAGATCCGAAAATGGTACGACCTTATAGAGAGAGTCGGAGACGGCATAGATGACAGGTCCGAAGATGAGGTCCGGTCGGAGTATTTCGAATTGATGAAGGATAGTGTCAGCCTTCGTTTTCGTTCCGATGTTCCGGTTGGTATTAATCTCAGCGGCGGTCTTGATTCGTCGACGCTTCTGGGACTAGTTCACGAGGTTCAGGGAGTTCAGAGTGACGTCAAAGCGTTCACGTTTGCGACGGGCGATCCGAACTATGACGAGCTGCCATGGGTTGAGTCAATGCTTGCACGGACGAATCATGAGTTAGTTGTCTGCACATTGACTTCGGAAGAGGTGCCGGGGCTCGCCGAGGATGTGCAGCGACATCAAGACGAACCCTTCGGCGGTATTCCGACTTTGGCATACGCGAAAGTTTTTGAAGAAGCAAGAAAGCGGGGAATAATAGTGTTGCTGGACGGAAACGGAATGGATGAGCAGTGGGCCGGCTATGATTACTACAACGCTGCGACCAACGGCCACGCCGTTCCGACGATCCAAGGGACTACTTCAAGCCCGGTCAGACCCGACTGCCTGGCTCCCGAATTTCGGCAACTTGCAGAACCCTTCGATAGTCCTCGTCCGTTCAAAGATGGCGTTCGTAATCTACAGTATCGCGACGCCCGGTTTACAAAGATCCCGCGTGCGATGAGGTTCAACGATCGGATCTCGATGCGCTCATCGACGGAGCTGCGCGAGCCTTTTCTCGACCATCGTTTGTTCGAGCTCGCGATGCGACAACCAATTGAACGGAAGATCTCAAATGGCACTCGAAAGAAAATGCTTCGCGAAATCGTGAGCGAACTGCTTCCGCGCCGGGTCAGCGAATCTCCAAAACGGCCAATGCAAACGCCGCAGCGTGAGTGGCTGCGAGGTCCGCTCCGAGCGTGGACAGAAGATATGGTGAACACCGCGCTGTCTGGTCCGTTCGGATCCTGGCTGGAGGGACCGAAGATTAGAACCGAACTCAAAAAGTTTATGAACGGTGGCTCGGACAACAGCTTCTTTGTCTGGCAGTGGGTAAGTCTTGGCCTTGCATCTCAAGAAGCAAAAAACAGCACAAGGACGGTGAACGCCTGACAATGGAAGATGCCGGCAAGATAAATGAAGAGTGGGATCTGGTGATCGAGGGCAGAACCTCGTTATTCGATCCGAAGCTCGGTGAAGTTTGGCGCTATAGAGACCTGCTGCTGATGTTCGTCAAGCGGGATTTTGTTGCTTTTTATAAGCAGACGATCCTGGGCCCTGTCTGGTTTTTTCTCCAGCCACTCTTCACGACGATCATCTTTACTTTTATTTTCGGCAATTTGGCCGGCTTGAGCACAGACGGGCTGCCCCAGCCGCTGTTCTATCTCGCGGGTGTCACGGCCTGGAATTATTTCTCAGAATGCCTAACGAAGACGAGCACCGTTTTTAAGGACAACGCAAATATTTTCGGCAAGGTCTACTTTCCGCGGTTGATCATGCCGCTCAGTATAGTGACGAGCAATCTCGTCCGGTTCGGTGTTCAGATGCTCTTGTTTGTAGCGATGATGATCTACTATGCCGCAACTGGGGGACAGTTTCGGATAACGTCGGCGGTGCTACTTTTCCCGGTTCTCATTCTCTTGATGGCATTGCTCGGCCTTGGCCTCGGACTTATCATCACCGCGATGACCACTAAATATCGCGATCTCAGTTTCCTTGTCACTTTTGGTGTCCAGTTGCTGATGTACATGACCACCGTGATATACCCTCTGAGCTCTGCACCGGATAGATATCGCTACTGGCTTGAGCTGAATCCGATGACGGCAATAATCGAAACTTTCCGTCTTGGATTCCTCGGACAGGGGACCGTCACGCCCTGGAGCCTCGGATACAGTACTATTGCGGCTCTTTTGATATTAGTCGCAGGCGTCGTCATCTTTAACCGGACCGAAAGGACTTTCGTCGATACAGTATGACCACAGCAATCAAGGTCGAAAACGTTTCAAAGGCTTATCAGATCGGGCAGATCGGGACTGGAACGATCAGCCGCGACATCGAACGGTGGTTCCTCACGAAGGTGTTGAAGAAGGAAGACCCTTTTCTCAAACTCGGAGAGACAAATGACCGGACGACACGCAGCGGCACCAACGTCGTTTGGAGTCTTAAAGATATCAACTTTGATATTGAACAGGGAGACGCTGTCGGAATTATCGGTCGCAACGGTGCGGGTAAGAGCACGCTCCTCAAACTGCTTTCGAGGGTAACGGCCCCGACGACGGGTTCCATCAAGATCAAAGGACGAGTCGCGAGTTTGCTCGAGGTTGGTACCGGATTCCATCCGGAGCTGACCGGTCTCGAGAACATCTATCTAAACGGTTCGATTCTTGGCATGCGGAAGCGGGAGATCGACCGCAAGCTCGAAGAGATCGTTGATTTTAGCGGAGTCGAGCGCTACATCGATACACCGGTAAAACGCTATTCATCCGGAATGTCTGTGCGTCTCGCGTTTGCCGTTGCGGCTCATTTGGAAAGCGAGATCTTGATCGTCGACGAAGTTCTTGCCGTCGGAGATGCCGAGTTTCAGAAGAAGTGCCTCGGGAAAATGGAAGATGTCGGCAAGCGAGAGGGACGCACCATTCTTTTTGTAAGTCACAACATGAGCGCCGTTCAGGAGTTATGTAAGAAGGGAGTTCAGATTCATAACGGGGAAATAGTATTTCGCGGCGACATGATGGAGTGCATAAGCCATTATTACCACTACGACAGGAGCGTACGCTTGTCGACTGTGCCGAACGGTCAGCCCGTAATCTTAGATCCTCCCAAGATAAACGGCAGCAGCACTCCGACCCTCCTTTCGGGAGAGCGAATGACCGTTGAAGTGAATTTAGAGACTGAGGAAATCGACAACCCTTGGATATTCTGCATCGTTGAGAATGCTCTGGGCCAGTCGGTCGTTCATGCGAGTGTCCACAGCGAGGAGCTCGGCCAGCGAACACTTTCCGGAAGCTATAAAATATCGATCGAACTTCCGGCCCTGTGGCTTGCCCCCGGGTTTTATTCCGTTTATTCAAAAGCGATCGTTCGTTCTCCAAAACGCTCCGCGCGGGTGCATTCTGACCGAGTCGGACTGCATGTTGTAGGTCAAATAGACGCCACCGGAAAAACGCTACTGACACCACACGTCCAGTGGAACCTGGAGAATCAAAAGGTACGCACACGTATTCGAGAGGCCACCAACTTGTGATCAAACCAATTATTTACAAACTCAAGCAAAGAGTTCAGCAGGCGAGGCTCGAGGCCGGTGAAAAGGGTTTTGGGCAACCGGCGCCACCACCGGTATTTCTGTCAGGTATCGGCAGCGATAAACAATTCAATGTTGCGGTCATCGGAGCCGGGGCTCAAGGATTGAAGCAGGTGAAGGCAATCCAGAACATCCCGGGCGTAAGGATCGGAGGCATCGCGGATTTTTCTGAGTCGCAACTTGCAAAGGCCAATGCACTCGGAGTGTCCGAAGATGTTCTTTATACCGATGCCGAAGACCTTTTTCGATCGGTCGGGAAACTCGACATGGTCAGTATAGCGACGACCGCTCCGTCACATGTCGAGTTGGGTCGCGTGGCACTGAAACACGAAGTTAAGAAGATTCTGCTCGAGAAGCCTTTTGACACCTCGCTTCCGGACGCCAAAGATTTTGTTGATGAATGTACTAAACGGAACGCTCAGCTCGAGGTCAATTATTCGCGAAGGTGGATGGTCGATTATCAGGCGATCGCTCGCTGTATAGGTCAGGGGCTTATCGGAGAGACACGCAGTATTGCTATTTCAGTGGGGGGTGGCGAACTCGCAATGCATGCCTCGCATTATTTCGATCTATGCGTCTTCATTTTGAAAAGCCAGCCGGCCGAAGTTACCAGTCGGCTCGTCGAGTCAGACAAACCCAACGCAAGGGGAAGCTCCTTCGTCGACCCCAGTGGGTTTTGCACAATTGTATTTCAGAATGGAGCCCGGGCTTTTGTTGATTTTTCTGAGGACCTCGGACCGAAAAATCCCTTAATTGTGATCAAGGGTGACGGGGGCCAGATAACCGTTGATGAAAGTAGGGGATTTTGGACACTACAATCTCGGAGTCGCAAAGTTTGGAGTTTCCCATTTGCAGAACCCATGAAGTCGGAAATTACATTCAAGCGAGTTATTTGCGAATTCCTTTCTCGTGCGTCGCTCCCGACGATCGTTTATGACGGGATCCCTTCGCTCGAGCTCATCTTTGCTTGCCACCTTTCGAATCAGAAAGGAGGCGTTCCGGTGTCGCTTCCCTTGCCGGCTGACCAAAAATTGCCGGAAGTGCTCTTTCCATGAGAATCGGCAATATTGTTGCTCCAAATAGCGTTTTTGGCTCCCGCATGGAGAGCTTTGATGGCTTACGGATCGGTGTCATCGGCGCCGGCAAGATGGCCGAGCTTCATCTCAAGGTTTTGGAAAGCCTGGATGGCGTACGGCTCGTTGGGATTTGTAACAGAAGTAGTGAAAAAGGTCTGCTGCTTGCGGAAAGATTTAAGATTGACTCCGTTTACAAAGACGCTGACGAACTCGTCGACGAAGCAAAACCAGACGCAGTCGTGATCACCGTCAGCCATTCGGAGACCGTCGATGTCACTGCCAGGATGCTCAGACGGCGCATCCCCTGCCTGATCGAGAAGCCTGCAGGCCTTTGCGTTGAGGAGACCCTGGAACTCGCGAAGTTGGCGGAGGCGACAGACTGCTACAACATGGTCGCACTGAATAGACGCTTTTACAGTGGGATAAATCTGGCGCATTTGGCTTTGCTGCACTACGGGCCTATTAGGGGAATAATGGTTGAGGCCCATGAACCGATTCAGAAGATGCGAAATCGGCTTCAGTTCAACAGCAGTCTTTACGATCGCTGGCTAACCGCAAACACAATTCACGCTGTTGATCTATTCAGAATGTTGGGCGGGGAAGTTGACGAGCTTACGTCGTATTCTGAATCGCAAGCGGAATCGTTCGGGGATACATTCTCAGCAGGAATAAAGTTCAAGCGTGGAGGTTCGGGAGTTTTTGCTTCCTACTGGAATTCTGCGGGTGGAATGGCGCTGAAGTTATTCGGCAATGGCGTATCAGCACAATTTGACGCTCTCGAGACGGGCTTTCTCAATTATGCCGACGGTCGCCGGGTCAAAATTGAGATAGATGAGGTAGATCGAGTTTTCAAACCTGGTCTATACGATCAGATGACCAGATTTCTGCAGGATGTAAAGGATGGACGGGGCATCTCTTATCCCGCTTCGGATCTAAAGGATAACGTCGGGACAATGAAATTGCTTGAGCGGATCCAGGGAAAGTGTGTCGCCGCCAATGAACCGGTCGCGAACTAGCCTTAAAGACAACTATTCGCGAGTCGCTCGAAAAAGTGTCTCGCTGATTTACTAAGCTCGCCCAACATGATGAAGAGTTCATTTTCAGGCAAACAAGCTCTGTATAATCGATTGAAGTACTTACGTTCCAGTGAGGGCTACTGGCGGTACGGTTCAAATCTCATCCCGACGATCGACCATTTTCTATCAAGGCAAACTGAGCAGTGCGATACTACGAAAACGATCGTCCGTAACTTGCTCTCGAACGGTATCGCGACGTCGCGGGTGGAAGAATTTTTAGACCCACAATTAACCGCTAGCCTCGATTCGTCGGCTCAGATTTTGGTCGGTGACAAAAAGCAAGAAATCCGGGATTTGAAGTCGAACGTCAATGCGGATTCTGCAATCGGAAAGAAGACTTTCAATCTGGAACTGCTGGGAAGCGAACCGGAATTCGATACAGAAAGTCCGTTTGCAAAGCTCGGACTTAGTGAGTCGCTGCTCGCGATCGCGAATAGCTATCTCCGGATGCGAGCACAGCTTCGGTATTACAACGTTTGGTACACGGCTGCGTCAACGTGCATCTCGCGTGAATCGCAGCTATGGCATTTCGATCGTGAAGATAATTACATTCTTAAAGTATTTCTTTATTTGGATGACGTTGACGAGGGGACAGGCCCTTTCACGTATGCGCCGGGCACGCATCGAAAGGGAAAGTTTAGGTCGATCCGGCCCGAGTTCAT
>JANMUW010000107.1:0-2401 GCA_031392105.1 Acidobacteriota bacterium
CTCGGTCTCGACCACGCCCGGGTTGACCGCATTAACTCGTACTCCGCGGCCTGCAAGTTCCAGTGCAAGGCAGCGTGTAAGCTGGTCGACACCCGCCTTCGATTCGCAATAAGCAAGGACTCCGGGGAACGCTCGCGTACCGGTCACGCTTGAGACATTAACGATATTCCCTTTCGTCGACTCAAGCATTGGAAGAACTTGCTGGCACAGATAAAAAACCGAGCGCAAGTTCACGTCAAGCATCTTATCCCAATCGTCAAGGGTGGTATTTTCGATCGTCCCCGACTTTATGATGCCGGCACTATTCACCAAAACGTCAATTTGACCGAATGTGTCACCGATCTCGGTTACTAATCGGTCGATCTGCGTCGTCTCGGTAACATCCGCCAGTCTTGGCTTCACACTGCCATCAAATTCAGCAGTCTCGACTTCGAGCGATATTAGCTCCGCCTCGTTTCGCCCTACGGCTACGACGATCGCACCTCGTTCAGCGAAGAGTCCGGCAGATGCTCGGCCAATGCCGCTGCTCGCCCCAGTTACAAGGACCACTTTGTCTTTCATATTATGGATGAACCGCTAACAGAATATAACAAGTGACTCTTCGAGGGGTAATAACGGAAAAAGGCGACTGCTAACCAGTCGCCTTTCCAACAATTACAAGTAATCAGGTCGAATTACGTTTCGCTTGGCTGCGGATTCGCCTTGAACAGTTGCTCGAACGCGAGGCGTGTTTCTTCACGCTTCCGCGTCTGCAGGTCGCTGACCCAACCTGTCACATTAGCAACCATTTCACGAGCCGCCTGCCGCTTTGAGGTCTTCTCATTCACCGCCGGCTTGACGACTACCTTGGGCTCTCCCTTCTTGATTACTTTTACTTTCAACTTATCCGCCATTGCCTTTTCCTTCTCTATTCTTTCTTCGTACCCGTGAACTATTTCGATTCACTTTCTTTCCTAACCTAATCGATTAGCAACTCCCGTGCCGTATTAGAGACGTTGAGCTAAATTCCTTTTGCCTAAGGCATATCAACCGCCCATGACCAAAATTCGCATTCTGCAAAGAAAAGAGGACCAATTCGCGATCTGCTAATTATAGAACGACCTTTTCCCCGATTCTGTTCCAACTGTTTCCGTGAACTGGTTCGATTCTTACAGCCTCTGGTTACTAACGCGTTACAGGATCAGAAAAAGTATCATCGGGAACGCAGATTGCCCGAGAATCGCCGGATGCCGCTACTCGAAGTGATAATTATCTATCTGTCAGCCGGTGCTCCGTTCGGGGTATTGGTACTTTTCTCTCAAAAATCCTCACCCGCACCGATAGCGGCCATCTATGCGCTGCTGGCAACTCTGACGTGGCCGATATTCGGCACGTACCGTCTCTATAGAGGGCTATTTCGGAAGAGATCTCGACAAATCCGGTTCGATTCGGATGCCGACCCGCTGGAGGTACTCGAACGTCTATCGCAAGAGGTTCCAACCGGTGCGGCTGAACTGTTCGAAATCGCCGGACACTCAAACCCGTGGGTTGCGACCAATTGCTACGCCAGGGCACGAAAGAAGGTGATCGCTTCACATATTGATCGGATCTCAAAAACATCAGATGAGAACGCTGGATCGTCGATCCCGGTCGCTAGCGACGCCATCGTTTCACCTCGAATCCCTGCGACGGTCCGCACCTGACTTGAATTCCACGCCGAGCATTCGTAACATTTCTCTAACATTCCGTTAACATCGACGGCTTTGTTCCGGAGAAACATTTCTTGAAGCACATCTTTCGCCTGACCGTAACCTCAATCATTGCAACCGGATTTCTCCTATTCGCGACTCTGACCACCGTGGCTCAGAGTGACACTGATTTTCAGGTCTGGAATGAAACAACCCTTGTCTTTCCTGTGGTCAAGGAGAAAGACAAGGACGGTAAAGAGTCAGATAAGCTCTCGCTCCTTGTACTCGGGGTTCTCCGCCTTGGGCAGAATCGGTTATACCCTATAGATGCGAGGATCGGAGCGGGTTTCGACCTAAAGCTCAACAAGTATTGGTCGTTCGCCCCGACCTATGTTTATCGGCGAGGAGAGCCGGTTCGCAACGCGAAGGAGTTTGAGCATCGGCTTAGGTTCGACGTGAGCGTTGGCAATAAGTGGAAGAATTTCTCGCTCAAGGATCGCAACCGCGTGGAATATCGCATCCGCAATAACCGGAGTGATTCGGTCCGCTACAGAAACAAGTTCACATTCGCGTTTCCCGTCCGCCACGACAAGAAAGAGATCTTCTCGCCCTTCATATCCGAAGAGGTTTACTACGACATCACCGCGAAGGAGTTCTCGACCAACGAGATCCAGGCTGGCATCTCTCGAAAGCTATCCAAAAACGTCTCCGCCGATATCTTCTACATTCGACGC
>JANMUW010000109.1:0-10864 GCA_031392105.1 Acidobacteriota bacterium
GCGAAGCGCGATTGGGGATTCGCGCCAGAGTTTTGCGAAGGCATGTGGCAGATCGTCCAGCAGGACACCGCGGATGATTTCGTTCTTGCTACCGGTGAAACACATTCAGTCCGCGAGTTTGCGGAGACCGCTTTTTCCTACATCGGCATCGCACTTGAATGGTCGGGAAGTGGTGAGAATGAGATCGGCCGCATCGCTTCGATCGATAAGGACGTTTTCGAATCCAAGGTTGAAGCCGAAGCTGAATTTACAAACAAAGGTGATGTAGTGGTCGAGGTTGACCCCGCGTATTTTCGACCGACCGAAGTAGACATTCTTATCGGTGATCCATCGAAGGCGGAAGAGGTCCTCGGTTGGAAGGCACAGACCTCCTTCAAGGAACTCGTGGAGATCATGGTGGACGCCGACATTCGTTTTGTTAAATACCCGGAGCTGGATTACTAGGCAGTATGGCGAACGTCAGGATCGAAGTTGTAACTCCGGTTCATAATCGAAAAGAGCTCACGTTGCGATGTCTCGAGAGTCTGTTTGAGGCGGACCTCAGTGGTATTGAGCTCCACGTAATCGTCGTTGACGACGGCTCAACCGATGGCACTGCTGATGCTCTCGCCGAAAAGTTTCCGGATGTCACCGTCATTCCTGGCGACGGCAATCTTTGGTACACGGCCGGCACGAATGTTGGACTTGCCGCGGCGATCGAACGCGAAGCCGATTTTATTTTGGCGATCAATAACGATTGCGAATTCGATCCGGCGTTCCTTCAACACTTACTCGCGACGGCCGGGACCAATCCCAAATCGGTGGTCGGAGGCGTTCTCGTTAGCTGGGACGATCGAAAACGCGTATTCCAAGTCGCTCCGATGTGGAATGTCTGGTGGGGCGGCATGCGCCACTGGGTCAAACAAACCGTGGACACGCTTCCGGAAGGCGCTTGGGAAGTAGAATTGATCGTCGGAAATTGTGTTCTTTTTCCGGCAGAGGCTATCCGGGAAGTCGGCCTGATGGACGAGAAACGCCTGCCGCAATACGGCGACGCCGAGTACACTCCGAGAATGCGTAAGGCCGGCTGGCGATTGTTTATCGATCCGCGGGCGCGAGTGTACTGTAAGCCGAATGACGTCCCGGAGCGGATCTCGAAGATGACATTCGGCCGGATGGCATCGACGATGCTCTTTGACCCGCATCATCCGCACAGCCTCCGCCGACGTCTAAATATGATCGTCGGAAGCGCTCCGACCAAGCCCCAGGGTTACGCGGCATTTGTGATGTTCTTCGTTCGGGTTGTGCTCGGACGAAACATTGAAGGCCGGTGGGCGATGGAGCAGAACGAACAGCCTTTATCTGAGATCTATAAGCCAACTTCATGAAGAAGAATCGCCGGCTCGTATTCGTGTGGAACTACTTGAGCTGGGGCGGAGCCCAAGTTTATTTTCTCGCGATCATGAAAGCGGCGCGGGACGGGTGGGAGATCGTTGTTCATCTTCCAAAAGATTCGCCACCCGGGATCGTCGATTATCTCGATCAGCTTGGCGTCGAATACAAGTTCGTCGATTTTCATCTCAATGATTCACCTGCAAACGGTGTCGTCGAAAAACTGAAGCGGCAGTTCAATCGGATCAACGTTGAGTTCCGAACGTATCTGGATCTTCTAAAGTACGACGTCCGCGAAACCATCTTTCAGATCGAAATTGCACCGTGGCAATCAATAATCTTTCTTACCGCCATGTCGGTACGCGGTGCAAAGGTTTTCTTGACGCTTCACAACTTTCTTCCCGATGCCTCAGCCTGGAGGAAAGCGATCTGGAAGTATCGACTCAGATTCGTTTCATATTTACCGGGTCTAAACTTTTTCACTTCCAATGTCGATACGAAAACGCGCCTCCGCGGGCTCGTCAACGACAAATTCTGGAATCGCATAAACGTGACGTTTACGGCGGTGAATCCGCCTCAGATCGACGAAGCCCTCGAGGCATCGTTCGACAGATCTGCGACTCTCGAAGCAAAGGGAATATCACCCGCGAGTTTTGTGGTCTTGTGCGTAGGGAATTTCATCGACCGCAAAGGCCGATGGATCTTCCTTGAAGCCGCTCTACGCGTTCTCGCCAGCGACGCTGGCTCAACGTTCGTCTGGCTGACACCGCAGATGCCGTCGGTGGAGGATGAAAAGAGAATCGCGGAATATGCGTTGGGTGAGAATTTTAAGTTGGTTCATTCTGCATCGCTGGGAAAAGAACGGCTCGACGTGCTCACATTTTTTCGTATAGCGGATGTCTTTACGCTTCCCAGTTTTGTTGAGGGTCTTCCGATCGCACTTTTGGAGGCGATGGCTCTTGCACGGCCGAGTATATCCACGAACGTCTATGCGATTCCGGAAGCCGTGAAAGATCTCGAAACGGGATTGCTTATCGAAGCGGGTGACGCCACGGCTTTGGCCGATGCAATTCTACGATTAAAGAACGACTCGGCATTGCGGTCCAAGTTAAGCGAGAATGGCCGGACGTTCGTGATCAAGAATTTCGACGAGCGAGACGCCGCGGCGACGGCGATAAAAGCATACGAGGAGGCTCTCTCGAATGCCCGCTGAACCAAAGGTAAAACGCCGCGGCATCGCGACAAATTCCTTTTTTAGCATCATCGCATGGCTATTCCCGATAATCCTCGGCTTCATTTCGACCCCGATTCTCGTCCATGCGCTTGGGAGTGAACAATACGGATTGTTCGCGATCGTTCTCGGCTTCATCAGTTACTCGTTCGCCTTTGGCGTAGGTAAGGTCGCCGGTAAGTATGTCCCCGAGTTTCAGGCGAGCGGCGAAACAGAAAATGTTACTCAGGTCATTTCCGCGACATTCTGGTTCAGCCTCATCGTAGGAGTGATCGGATCGCTTACGCTTGTGCTCGCCGCTCCTGTGATCGTCCGATCGTTGCTCCTAATAGAACCTGAGAACCAACAAACCGCCATCCATTCTCTGTACCTTGCCGGAGCGGTTGGTGTCGCTTTCATGCTCAGCCAGGTCTTTCAGTTTGTTCTGCAAGGCCTCCATCGATTCGACAATTACGTCACGATAACGAACTTGAACGGCCTGCTTCTGGGATGTGGGAACATTGTTCTAGCTCTCAACGGATACGGCGTCCCGGCGCTGTTGATGTGGAATCTCGGGGTGGTCCTTTTCACCGGTGCGTTGTTTTTCATTCGTGCGAAGAGTTTTCTCCCATCCATAAGCCTCGGAGCCGGTGCGTCGCGAACGATCTGGAAGAGCGTCGCACGGTATGCGGGAAATATAATTCTCTTTCAGATCTTTGCCAACGCGCTTCTGATCTTCGAGCGCGCCTGGGTAATGAGAAAATTCGGTTCCACGGCGCTGACCTTTTATTTTGTCCCGATGCTGCTCGCAATTTATATGCACAGTTTTGTAGCCAGCATCGTCCAACCGGTTTTTCCCGTAGTCAACGAGATCCTCAAAAATCGAGAGCGGGTCGCTGATCTTTACCGGCGGGCAAATAAGCTAATTCTTGCGATAGTCGTTTTCGTCGTGACGAATTTTATCGCTTGTGGTTCTCTGTTCCTGAAGTTGTGGGTAAGCCCGGAACTCGCATCCGCCTCGTATTCGTTACTTGTTTTCCACGGCCTTACGTTCGGCTTGATCGCACTTGCGATAATGGCCCTTCAGCTCGCTGAAGTTTTTAAGTTTCCGGCACTGAATGTGATAATGACCGGATCGTGGATGCTGATCGCTATTCCGCTCATGATCTTTGCGGCGGAGTCATGGCAAAGCGAAGGTGTAGCAGCCGCACGACTTGCCGCGGCGCTTGTTACTTTCCCGATCGTCGCTTACACGGAGTACCGTTTTCTTGGCAGGATACAGTGGAGATTCTGGATCGCAGTTGGAATCAGGATCGGAATCGCTGCGGGTTGCATGGCGGCAGTCGAGTGGTTCATCTTGAGATCGTTTGGCGATTCTTATTTCTCTCTTTTTGCGGCGGGCTCAGCGGGCACAATCGTTTTCGCGGCGATCTTGGTGGTAACCCGCTTTTTGACCACTGACGAAAGAGAAATGATAATGCAAAGACTTTTTCTTCGTAAGCCGGTCGTTTCCGAATAGGATGTAGGTTCGAAAGTTTAGAATGAAAAACAAATTCGATCTGGTACAGCGGCTCGACCTCATTAAATCGATCTGTGAGGGAAAGAAGGTGCTGCATCTCGGCTGCACGAACTGGCCGTACACGGTGGACGCTATCGAAGCAGGCACGCTTCTTCACAAGGACCTGGCCGAAGTAAGCGGAGAACTATACGGATTCGACTTTGATCAGGAAGGTATCGATGTCCTGACGTCGAAGGGCTTCGACAATTTATTTCAGGCCGATCTTGAAAAGTTGAACGAGGTGGACCTACACGAAACGTTCGACGTGATCATCGCTGGCGAGATGATCGAGCATCTGAATAATCCGGGATTGTTTTTGAACGGGATCAAGCGCTTCATGGGGCCCGGGACACAGCTCGTGATCACGACAATCAATGCATATTCCGCGATGCGCTTCTTCGTGTATGGATTGCGTGGACGAGGCGGTGTGTTGGAACCGGTGCACCCGGATCATGTCGCCTACTACTCTTATTCGACTTTGAAGTTAATGCTTGATCGACACGGATTCCATGTTTCGAATTTCCTGTTCTACGATATCGGTGACGAGCACCGGCCTCACAACGGCAAGCTGCGCAACTTTATCAATGACATCTGTGTAAAGATCGCGCCGCAATGGGCCGATGGAGTTATAGCGGTATGCACTCTTCCCGAAATTGAAGAAGCCCACCCTTAACGCGGTGCGAGTGGAGAGCCGGTCCTTCGCGCGAACAGATTCACAAGCGACATGGTTAGCGCCAGGACGAAGACAAGCCTCACGACCGACGGAAAAATAGTCGCGTAAAATGCTTCGTATGAAACGATCGTCATCAACGTGAAGTACGCGACCTTTTTCCACATTGCAGGGTTTGGCGTATCGATAAAGGCCGCATAAATAAATCGCAGATAGATCCCGAGAACGAGCATTCCGAGAGGCACCCCGATCGGGCCGAAATTTCTCAACAGGTCTCCGAACGGAGAGATCGCGAAAGAGTTTTCGCCAAAGTTGAAATAGAGGTCACTATACGCACGGGCGTCGGATGTTGGAGGCTTTTCGTTCCAAATGAATCGAGGAATGAACGATGTGTACAGATCGTTCAGAATATTATTCTCGAGTCCGTAGCTTGCTTCGTACGGAGCCAGCTCCTCGTAATTCGCCACAACCACGGCGACTGAACTCAGATTCTCAACCCGAGCAGCGAGGGCATCGCTCGCTTGCTCGATGATCATTATGGGGTCTTCGCCGGAGAGATATTCGACGGTCGCAATGACCTGTCCAAAATAGTTTCCGGCATTCATTCGTTCCTCAGAGCCCTTAATGTTTCGAAACGTCGTGCCGTAAACAACTCCGATAAGAATCGCAAGGATCCCGACTACGGCAAATATGGCTGCCATGTGCAGTTTCAGCTTTCGACCCGATGCAAGGAAAGCAAATCCGATCGGTAGCAAACCTAACACGAGGCTTCCGCGTGAGCCGAGAACCGCCATTCGAAGAGGCAGGAAGACAAGAAGTATCGCTATAACGACGTAAAAAATGGCGCCTCGCTCCTTCGCACTAAATACCGCGAGCCACAATAGAACGGTTCCTTCCGCAAGGACCGAAAGCAGAAAGAAAAGAAGGCCGTCAAAAATGTTGACCTCGATGTTTCGCTGGTAGCCGAGGATGCCCTGAAGAAAGCCGAGAGCGTTGAATGCCACGCCCATGAGAAGCAGAAGGATCCCGGGAAGCCATACCTGTTCCGGCTTCCAGCGCCATTTCGGCAATCGCGGCTCGACCAGATCGGAGAGTTTATTGCCGATGGGAAGAAAGAACCCGGTCGTCAGCCCCAGGAATCCGACGGCGATATAGATCAACGTGAGCGGCAAGTTATATTCGGGCTCGTCGATGAACGAGAGAAAGTATGGATTGACCCATCCAAACGCGATCAAAACGCCGCCAATGACAAATGCGGGAAAAATGTACGACCACGCTGCGTAAACGAGCGGGTGAAAGAGATCGAACTTTCCGACGTAGAGAAGATAAAGGCTCGGCGCCAGTACGCAAATTCCGGCAAGGAAAGTCCACGGCAGAAGGTAAAAGCCGTGCATCGCGCTACCAAGATCGTTATCGATCCATATAAAGCTGACGACAGATGCCGAAACTACCGCTCCAATAATCACGATCGGAACAAGAAGGTTCCCTCGTAGACGTCCCTCTCGAGAAAGCTTGAATGAAAACTGCGTTGCCATTATCTTTTCGGTTTTCCAAAAACCAGGCCTCGCCCGGTTATTCGCCTTGGGAATGCGCAACTTGATCGACCGTTATCCGTTGTAACTCTCGATACGGCTCCAAAACCGCACTGAAATCGCCCGTTCCGCTTTTAGTATATTATAGTTCTCGTATCGAAACTTGAAGCTGGCACCGATCAATTCAGCGGTCTATGCTGATTCCGATCGTCTGGGTTTGGTTTTTTTCACTTAAGTTTTAAACTGTCGTTTCGATTTCGAATCGATTCATTTAATAGAATTTCCAACTATGGAAACTGTAGTTTTCACGAACGGATGCTTCGACCTCCTTCATCCGGGTCACATCGATCTGCTTAAGCGTGCGAAGAAACTCGGGACGCGGCTTATTGTCGGCATCAACAGCGACGAATCGGTCCGCAAGATCAAAGGGCCCGATCGTCCGTTCACATCCGAGCAGGAACGTGCTGAGATCCTGTCGGCGATCGGCGCGGTGGACGAAGTCATAGTCTTCAATGAACAGACACCGGAACGCCTGATCAAGGAAATACAACCTGACGTGCTCGTAAAGGGAGGCGATTGGAAACCCGAGGAGATCATCGGTTCGGATTTTGTCCTTGCCCGCGGCGGGAAGGTGCTGTCGCTGCCGTTCCTTGATGGTTACTCGTCGAGCAGTCTGGTCGATAAGATCCGCCGTTCCGGCGACCGCGATCCGGCGGAGACTGCGAACGCAAGCGGCACCGTACAGCGGTCCTTGAATCAGCATCTCGAAACGTTCAATGCCCTGATTCATGATTGCATGAGTCAGATTGACGAATGCTCCGCGATCATTCTCGACACGGTCAAACGAGGAGGGAAGATCCTGATATGCGGAAACGGAGGCAGTGCCGCTGACGCACAGCACATCGCGGCCGAATTTGTCGGACGCTATGAAACCGAACGTCGAGCTTTGCCCGCGATCGCGCTTACGACCGACACGTCGGCCCTAACGGCTCTCGCGAACGACTACGATTTCGAACGAATTTTTTCCCGGCAGGTGGACGCACTCGCCGCGGAAGGCGACTGTCTGATAGGTATAAGTACGAGCGGTAACTCACCGAACGTAATCGCCGCCGTCATGGCGGCGCGGAGTAAGGGATGTCGCATAATTGGAATGACAGGAGCAAACGGAAAAAAGCTTTCGGCACTCTGCGACGCCGCGCTTATGGTTCCTTCAGAGCGAACGGCAAGGATCCAGGAAGCTCATATTACAGTCGCCCATATTTGGTGCGAACTGGTTGACGAGGCTATATCAAAGGAATAGAAACCGCCAAAGCCCTCTAAATGCAAATTCTCGAAAAGTTTTCGAAGCTGAACGTTCTAGTGATCGGCGACGTCATCCTTGACCGTTACTGGTGGGGAGACGTTTCGCGTATTTCGCCCGAGGCTCCCGTGCCGGTAGTGCGACTAAAAAATACGACGCTCGCCGCCGGAGGCGCGGCTAACGTCGCCGCGAACATCGCCGGTCTCGGTGCGACACCGATTCTTGTCGGGATCGTCGGTGACGATGACGGAGCGCAGCAGTTTCCGGACGTGCTGGGCAGCGCAAACGTTTCCGCAGATCATCTGGTCCGCGACGGTGCCCGGCCTACAACCGTCAAGACTAGGGTCATTGCCCACAGCCATCATGTTGTACGGGTCGACCAGGAGCATGCCGACGGAATTTCGGCCGAGACGGAGGATGCGATCGTCGCGAAGCTCCGGGCCGAGATCGGACGTGCCGACGCAATAGCTGTTTCAGATTATGCTAAGGGCATGCTCACGAGCCGTGTCCTGGCGGATCTATTCAAGATCGCCGCTGAAAACGGCAAACCCGTACTGGTGGACCCGAAAGGTAAGGACTATTCGAAATACAAAGGCGCGGCCCTTCTAACGCCAAATCGCCGTGAGGCGGCCGAGGCGTGCAACTTTGAAGATACCGGCGATGTCGTCGCGCGGGCCGGTGCAAAGCTGATGGGCGATTTGAATCTCGATGCCCTTCTGGTGACAGAAGGTGAAGAGGGGATGACCTTGTTTCGAAAATCCCAAACGCCGATACGCATGGCGGCCGAAGCGAGGGAAGTTTATGACGTTACGGGTGCCGGCGATACAGTGATTGCGACGCTGGCTGTAGCGATCGGCGCCGGGGCCGATGTCGAAACAGCGGCTCGACTGGCCAATGTTGCGGCCGGACTGGTAGTCGAACAGGTTGGAACGACGGCTGTCACTTTGTCCGCGCTCGAAGCGGCGCTTCGGAAAGAGTAGCGCGACCTTGGATCTCAAACGCATATTAGTTTTTCGGACCGGACACTTGGGCGACACGCTTGTCGCCGTGCCGTCATTTTGGGCGCTACGCGATGCGTATCCTTCGTCAGAGATCGTATATCTCTCGAGTGCGGACGGCGAAAACCCGCAGTACGTTTCCGCCCGCGACGTTTTGCCCGATAAAGGTTTGTTCGACGATTGGATCAGCTACCCAAATCTGTCCGGCGGCTATCGCGATCTCTCGGCTCTCCTCGGATTGGCGATGAAGATCCGAAGAAAGAGATTCGATGCCGTCTTTTATCTCATGACGCGGTACCGAACAGCTCGTCAGATCGACCGCGACAAACTTTTTTTTCGGCTTGCGGGGATTCAAAATATTATCGGTGCCGAGTTCGTTAAAAAGAACAATCTCCCGTTTGAAATTCCGAAGCCGACGCCCACGATCGAAAGCGAGGCAAACTTCTTACTGCGGTTGTTGCGTGAAAAGGGGGTTGTCGATCCAATTCGTGAAATTCAACCCGGGCTCGCATTAACCGACGAAGAAAGTGACGCAGCTCATGCGTGGATGGAAACGACGGGCGCGACAAAGTACGATGGTCCGCTGATCGCCGTTGGACCGGGCAGTAAATGGGAGTCGAAAGTTTGGAATGAAGATCGGTACGCGAGCGTCGTGGGGCTCTTGATCGAGACCCATAACGTGTCTCCAGTCGTATTCGGCGGTCCGGAAGATCGCGAAAAAGGATCGCGTTTGATAGCGAAGTGGGGCCGCGGGGCTAATGCGGCCGGCGAGTTGAACGTAAGAACGGCGGCGGCCGCGCTCGGTGAATGCTCGCTGTATCTCGGCAACGACACTGGTACGATGCACCTCGCGGCTTCGGTCGACACGAGGTGTGTTGCAATGTTTTCTGCTGTCGATTGGAGAGGTCGGTTCGAACCGATCGGAGACCAGCAAATTTTATTTCGGCGTTCGGTCGAATGCGAAGGCTGTCATTCTCCCATATGTGTAAACAATGAGTATCGGAACAAGTGTCTCGAACTGATCGTCGCGGATGAAGTTTACGACGCCTGCGTTTCGGTACTCGACGCTGAAAAGATCCATAGATGATCTGTGTCCCCGGCATGATATTTCCGGAATCTTAAAACTATGCGAGTTCTCGTTTTCGGCGCGGGCGGAATGCTCGGTCATAAGCTAATGCAGGTGCTCAGGCCGGAGCATGAAGTTATCGGTTCCGTTCGCGGCGATGTAGAGCGGATGACTCCTTTCGCCGAGCGCGAACGTATTGCGACTAACGTCTCAGTGGAGGACACCGCGTCTATTCGACGCAGTGTCGAAACGGTACGACCCGATGTAGTCATCAACGCGATCGGCATCATCAAACAGCTTCCGGATTCGAAGAACGTCATAACTACGCTGACAGTGAACTCGATCTTTCCGCACCGCCTCGCAGAGCTCGCGGAGGAATTCGGCTTCAGGCTTATCACCATTAGTACCGACTGTGTTTTTTCCGGAAGCCGCGGAAACTACTCGGAAGAGGATATCCCTGATGCGATCGATCTCTACGGCAAAAGTAAGAATCTGGGGGAAGTAGTAGGAGAGAACTGCCTGACGATCCGAACGTCGATAATCGGACACGAGCTTGGCTCGGCGCACAGCCTTGTCGATTGGTTCTTATCGAACCGGGGCGGCAACGTAAAGGGCTTTGCGAATGCAATTTACAGCGGCTTTCCAACGGTAGTCTTTGCCGCTATAATCGACAACTTGATTCGCAACTACCCAAAGCTCTCCGGGCTTTATCATGTATCGAGCGATCCGATCAACAAATACGATCTTTTGAAGCTGGTGAACGAAGCATATTCCGCTAACGTCACGATCGAGCGAGACGAAGACTTTAGGATCGACAGGAGCCTGGACTCAACCCGATTTAGGGCGGAGACGAGCTTCAAACCGATGAGCTGGGAGGCGATGATCGGGTTGATGGCGGAAGACGCAGAGATCTACGGCAGATGAAAAACGATAACCTTTTGGAAAACAAACGAATCCTTGTGACCGGCGGTACCGGCTCGCTCGGACAGACGCTCGTCCGGCGATTGCTGACCGGGGAGCTCGGGCGGCCGGCGAAGATCACAGTCTATTCGCGTGACGAGGCGAAGCAGCATTACATGCGGCTCGACTACATGCACCGGAAGGCAGCGACCGACGATGTGATCTATCAGAATTCTCAGGATCTTTTGAGTTTCCGTAT
>JANMUW010000150.1:0-2560 GCA_031392105.1 Acidobacteriota bacterium
CGAAGGCGAGATGTTCTTGCTTCCGCCACGCGTTCCGCACAATCCGATCCGCGGTGCGAATACGGTCGGCCTCGTCATCGAGCGCAAACGACACGACGGCGAGCTCGATGGACTTCTTTGGTTTTGCGAGAACTGCAACACGAAACTCTACGAAGAGTATTTTCAGTTAACAGACATCACGACGCAGTTCCAGGGCGTATTCAAGAAGTTCTACGGCTCGGAAGAATTGCGAACGTGTAAGAGCTGCGGAGCTGTTATAAAACCGCCACCCGTAGTTAGCTAATTCCACATATGAAAATCAAATCATCCATCAAGAACACCGCATGGGAACCGTCCGCCGACGAAAACGATGAGATCGCAGACATCGCGAGAGCTCGGATTCGCAAAGAGTTTAGCGGCGAGATGACCGGAACGAGCGTTGCAAATGCGATCCTCTATCAAACGCCGGTGCAATCCGGTGGATATAGCGCTATCGAACGAATATCCGCCAAGATCGGTGATCGCGAAGGCACATTCGTCGTGCAGCACAGCGGGATTCGCGATGCCGAGGGGAACGGCCCATTTTACGGCGACGTCGTTCCCGGCTCGGGAACGGGCGGCTTCGAAGGCGTCACCGGATCGATGCAGATCGCTCAAGGCGAGAGCGGCGAATATTTTCTTCTGGATCTAACGTTCGCTTAAACTGCATGGAAGATCACTCAATTCTCTGGCGTCGCATCGACACAACAGGTCATGAAGCCGCACGCGTTTACGGCGACGAGGATGGATGGTATCTCGATGGCGCCGCAATTTTTCTCCACGAACGAAGTCCCTGCCGTCTCGAATATTTGATCGAGTGCGATCCCGATTGGAGCACACGCTCTGTCACGATCGACGGCTGGGTCGGCGAAGAGATAATAGAGGTCGAAATCCTGGTAAACGAGAAGGGCGTTTGGTTTCTCAATGCCGAACAGATAACAACCGTCGAGGGCTGTGTCGACATCGATCTCAATTTCAGCCCGATCACAAATCTCCTCCCGTTGCGTCGACTTGCTCTTAAGAATGGCGAGTCGCAAAGTGTGAACGCTGCGTGGCTCCGGTTCCCATCATTCGAGCTCGAGCGTCTCGATCAAACTTACTCCCGTATCGACGCCTCAACGATCAAGTACGAGAGCCAGGATGGCTCGTTCGTGCGGAACCTCAAGGTCAACAGTGCCGGACTCGTTCTGGATTATCCCGATTATTGGATCGCCGAGGATGGCACCGAATAGCCCATGGTCGAAATCGCCGGATCACAACAACGCGTTATTGAGACTTCCCTTTCTGCAGAACTCTGGAAAAACGGACACTCGTTAGTAAAGGAGGTCGCGAGCATCGGCGATATTGAGAAATATCGATCGGCCATTAGCGAGACCGTGATTGGGTTATCTTATAGCGCTGGACCGTTGGAAGATCGCACGACATACGATAAGGCGTTCCTTCAAGTCACAAATCTCTGGCAGAAAAACGAGGTCGTAAAGGAATTCGTTTTCGAAAAGAAATTCGCGCAGATCGCTGCCGATTTGCTCGGTGTAGAAAAGGTGCGGCTGTATCACGACCAGGCCTTGTTCAAGGAGCCCGGCGGCGGACATACTCCGTGGCATCAGGACAAATTCTACTGGCCGCTCGACACGGACAAGATGATCACGATGTGGATGCCGCTCGTCGACATCGGGAAGGACATGGGCCTCGTGCGATTCGCGTCCGGATCGCATCGTGACGGACCCGTTGCGAACGTCGAGATCTCAGACGAAAGTGAAAAGATATTCAGTCGTTACGTGTCGGAGAAGGGCTTTCGAATTGAAGGACCGACTGAAATGAACGCCGGGGATGCGACCTTTCATCTAGGCTGGACCATCCACTCTGCCGGCCCAAATCTCTCTGATCGAATGCGCGAGGCGATGACGATCATTTACTTTGCCGACGGGGCAAAAGTTACAGAGCCTGCGAGCGTGCATCAAGCGGGTGATCTCGATGCATGGCTCCTCGGTTTAAAGCCTGGCGACCTCGCCTGTTCTCATCTCAATCCGATTCTGAATTAGGCGACGACCACCTTATCAAGGTGGCAAGGCTTACCGAAGTTACGACATCGCGGAATGCGGGCTTGTCAGGGCCGCGTGCGACATGGAACCCGCTGTTACCCCCCGGATCGCAGAGTCGATCTAGTTCTTCGCCTTCGCAGCACGTGCCGCCTTAGACCTTTGCCATAGTTCGCGTGCACGAGGAAGCAGTTCAAACGCCTTCTGAATTTGTGTGTCATAGTCACGGGCGATCCGCTGCGCCGGTTGTAGCCCATAGGCCGCCGTCACTAATTCATTTCTTATGCTTCGGACGATCTGGGTACGAAACTGTTCTGCATCGCTGTTTGCAACACCATAGTTCTCGACCGCGAATTGTTTGAAGGATTGGAAGAGTACGTCACTGACAACAAACTCATCGCCTTTCATAACATGATCATAATCAACCTGACCTACCATTTCGAATTGTTTGATCCGGCCCGCCGTCAGTTCGATAGCGAAACCAAGGGTTGAGTTAAAGATCC
>JANMUW010000195.1:0-2490 GCA_031392105.1 Acidobacteriota bacterium
TGGTCGGCGGCTTCCTGGCATTCGTTGGACTTCTGCTAACCGTATTTGGATTTGTCCGCGCCAGACGAAATCAGCGCTTGCCTTCGAGTTGACGTTGATTTCAAGATTCAAGGCAAACATCTTGAAATGTTTTGGGATGAACTGCTTGTATTAGCGAACCGGTCTTTTACCGAACGCTATGGAGGAATGCTAATGCAAGTGGTTCGAATTTTTTGCGTTTGTTTGTTGATAGTTCTTGCGGCGATTGCCGCCAGTGCTCAGTTCCCGATCAAGATCCCGAAGATCACAAAAGAAAAACCGAAGCCGGTCGCACAGGAACCCGAGCAGACGGCTCCGAACCAAACAGGCTCGCCGCAAGTAAGTTCGCAGCGCCCTGCGGCAGCGACGTCCGCAACCAAGGCCGTTTATGGGCCGTATCATCCCGATTCGACGATCCGCTTGGACAAGGATTCAATACTGGTCGAGACGCTACAGTATCGCGAGTACTGGAAGGCCAGTGGCCAGTCGAACTATCACAGTTGGGTTCCCAAGATCAGGCTCAAGACCTTTTATAAGAATGATCGGAAGATCGAATGGACGGTCGATCTCTATAATCCTGACGGTTCGCTTTGGTACTCGGAGCCACTTGAATGGGGCACTCAGGACGCCGACCGTTCATGGCACTTACAGAGCTCGACCACCTTTGCGAGTGGCAAGGCAAAATCTTCAATTGGCGTCGGGATGTACCGATTCAAGTTAAAGGATGCCGCTAACGGCGAGGTTTTCTACGACGGAAAGTTCAAGGTCGGCAAGCAACAGCCGAGTCATTATTCAAAGAACCAATGGGACTTCTACGTCGATCACGATTGGGAGATGCCGATCGGGAGCGTGTCATACCACTTCAGCGAATTCAACGACGCGAGTGACAGCGGCGGTTTTGAGGCGATGGTGAGTATGTGGTTCAAGGGAAACCTCGACGACAACACGCTAACCGCAAAGATCTACTACAAAGGAGCCGAGCTCGGTACGGCGAACGGAATGAAGGAGTCGTACGCCGCCGGTCAGCGGTCGACCGAGCAGAGCATCTTCAACGCCGCCGCGACCCATTGGCAGCGATGGAACTTCGAATGGATGAAGAGGATCCTCGTCCACAACAACGGCGACTTCAATCCCGACAATTATCCCAATGCTCACTACATCGACAAGAATCCCGGCGACTACGTCGTGAAGGTTTTCAAGGGTGCAATTCAGGTGCGCGAGACGACGTTCACAGTCGGTGCCGATGGACGAGTTGCTGATGGCGGCTACCACAAACCGGGCGACCTGTTCTTTCACAGGGTTTTGATCCCCGTGAAGATCCTGGACAAGACCGAAAAATGGAGCCCCACGGCGTGGAAGACCGAGGCTTTCTACGGCAATCCGATGTCGGGATTTCCGGCTAACTAGCTTTCGCGAGAAACGCCGAAGTCGATAAAGCCGTTCGACGTATTGGCGGAAAGGAGTTTCACATTCACCTTCTCGCCTACATTTAGCCCGCGCTCCCCGCGGAGGATCCGGCCGTCGACCGGCGGACGGAGGATCCGGGCGAACGTGCCGGCGTCAGTTACCCCAGTAACGATGGCGTCGAAACGTTCGCCCACCCGCTTCTTCATCACCACCGCCGCTACTATCTTCCGCATCTTCCGCTCCACCTTTCGAGCGGCCTTTTCGCGATCATTACAGCGCTCGGCAATTGCGTCGAGTTCGTCGGGTGAATAGGGTTGCGGCTCGCCAGCGATCACCGATTTCACGAGTCTCTGAACTACCATGTCGGGATACCGCCTATTCGGTGCGGTCGAATGAGCGTAGTCGCGCACGCCGAGGCCGAAGTGTCCGCCGGCATCCTGGCCGGGATGTTCGACGACGTATTGTCCGCTGCCAATGAGCTTGATGATCGAGAGCGATAGATCAGGAAAGCGTTCCGGATCGGCGTTACGGCGTTTCTCGAGAAATGCGGCGAGTGCGGGTTGATCGGGTTCGGTCGGAAGATGCTCGCCGTATTCGGCGGCGATCCTTACGATCCCTTCCCAGTTGCGCGGCGTGTGGACGACCCGGCGGATAGACGCGACGCCGTGAGATTCCAGAAACTCGGCCATCTCTACGTTCGACGCGACCATGAAATTTTCGATCAGCCTTCGTGCAGAGTTTGGCCGGACGGATCGCAGTTCTTTTACCTCACCATTTTCGACGACGGCTTCCGACTCGATCGATTCGAACTCCAGCGCACCTTTCGCTTGGCGGTATTTGTGAAGCCTTTCTGCGGCTTTTCTCTGGAGTTTGACTTGCGCAATCAGTTCCGGCTTTTCGGAGATCTCTTCAGGGATTGGGCCGTCCTCATCGAACCATTCGCCGACGGTCGGATAATCGAGCTTTGCCCGGTTGCGGATGATCGCCCGGTAGAAGGTGCTCTGCGGCACGTCGCCGTTCTCCTTCACGATCATGTCGGCTACGACGGCTAGCCGGTCTTCGTTC
>JANMUW010000009.1:0-2880 GCA_031392105.1 Acidobacteriota bacterium
TCTTTTTCTGATCCGCTTGATCCATCTTCAAAAGAGTTGTGACTACGACGTGATCGCAATTGCAAATCGAAAATCGAAAATCGAAAATATCCTGAATGCTAAAAATCGACGTCCACACACACATCCTCCCAAAGGAAATACCGGACTGGAAAACTAAATTCGGTTACGGCGGATTCATCACACTTGATCATTACAAGCCGTGCTGCGCTCGGATGGTTCGTGACGACGGCAAGTCGTTTCGCGATATCGATGAGAATTGTTGGAGCGCGGAAAAACGGATCGAGGAGATCGACGATCTCGGTGTCCGGGTGCAGGTTCTCTCGACGGTGCCGGTGATGTTCAGCTATTGGGCTCAGCCGCAAGACGGATTGGAAGTAGCAAAGTTTCTCAACGATCACATCGCGGATATCGTATCCGAATTTCCATTGCGTTTTGTCGGACTCGGCACTGTCCCGATGCAGGATACGAAACTCGCGATCGTTGAACTCGAACGATTTAAATCGATCGGCCTCGCCGGCGTGCAGATCGGAACGAACGTAAATCAGCTGAATCTCGGTGAGCCGCAGTTTTTTGATGTTTTCGCGGCGTGTGAAGAACTCGGCATGGCGATCTTTGTCCACCCGTGGCAGATGATGGGCGAGGCCGACATGCAAAAGTACTGGCTGCCCTGGTTGGTCGGAATGCCCGCCGACGTTTCGCGGGCGATCAGCTCTCTCATCTTTTCAGGTGTGCTCGAACGCTTGCCGCGGTTGCGAATTTGTTTCGCTCACGGCGGCGGTTCATTCCCCTCGACTATTGGCCGCATCGATCACGGATTCAACGTCCGACCGGATCTGTGTGCGGTTGATAACCCGCACAGTCCGAGAAAATACTTGAATCGGATGTACTTCGACTCGCTGGTTCATGAGCCTGCTGCTCTTGATTATCTTATGGATCTTGTCGGATACGAGCGAATCGCGCTCGGCAGCGATTATCCCTTCCCGCTTGGTGAGGCCGTGCCGGGCAGCATGATCGAGGCGATGCCATACGATGAGGCGATCAAAGCGATGTTGTTTCACGGAGCGGCTCTCAAGTGGCTGAATATCGACAAGGAGTTGTTCCAATGACGAACAAGAAATCGGTGAACTTTTTGTTGACCGGGTCGCTAATACTTTTTGCCTTTGCGGCTGACCGATCGCTTGGCCAAACAGCTTCGGATCTTCGCGGTCCCGTGGGAATTGCGTTGACTCAATACGATAGCGCCTGGAACAAGAAGGATGTCGCCAGTGCGACGCGGATACTGGCGGATGACTACGTATACTTCAGCTCGACCGGGGGATTGACCGATCGTAAGTCGACTCTCGAATTTCTGGTGTCGCCCGAATACAAACTTACGTTTGTCGAACGCTCAGAGGTCAAACTGTTATCGACGAGCAACACTGTGGCGATCGTGACCAGCCGATGGAAAGGGCGTGGCACGTTTGGAAAAGAAGAGATAAACGACGATCAGCGCTGCGGATTGGTTTTTACCAAGATCGGGAAATCGTGGAAACTGCTTTCGGAGCACTGTGTGCAGATCGTCTTAAAATAAAAAGCCCGGCGAGGATCGCCACCGGGCTTTTCGCTAAAGGATAAAGAGACGATTTAGAAAAAATTGGCGCCCCCGCCAACTTCGACCGCTCCTTTTTCCTTCATACGAGCTTTTTCCCCCGCGCCTTTTTCAGATTTCGATCTGAATATCGCGTAGGATCGGTCCGGAGTGCTGACCTTTGTGAGATATCGCTCTCCGTTGATCGTGTCGAATACGAGCTTGATCTCGCGGCTCGACGCGTCGCCATTTGAATTCATGAGTACTCGGCTGGTCTCTTCGGTTCTCGTATCCTCGATCGACAAAGCCGCAGATCCGGTGGCTAACTTCTCGACCCGAACGATGAATGCACCCGGTTCATAAGTCTGATCTCCAACAGTGAAAGCAAATGGAATATTGACCTCCGTCCCATAGCTCGACTGAGCCGACGCCGAAGCGACTGTGAAGAAAACAACAAGACTAAGAAGTGAACCGATCTGAATTAATTTTTTCATGATTACTTTTCTCCTTTGTATGAAATGACGGAGGTTGGCCTCCACTGGTTACGCGAAAGTTTCGCTGGTTATGTATCAACGCCTCGGATAATAACTATTTGGCCCTAAAGAATGTGCACGCGGCTATTCGTCGCGTCATGCCTTTTCAAAAACGCCAGATATCTATTAAATTCAGTCCAACGATGACAAAGCCATCAAAGATCGAATTTGAAGCGTCGGCGGCATTCGCCGGTGAAATGGATACGCTCGATCCGCTGAAAGGTTCACGAGAAAACTTTTTCATTCCGAAAAATGCGGATGGGTCCGATGTGATCTATTTCACCGGCAACTCGCTTGGACTGCAGCCAAAGGCTGTGCGCGGATATGTCGAACAGGAATTGGATGATTGGGAAAAGCTCGCCGTCGAAGGTCATGTTCACGCAAAACACCCGTGGCTTCCGTATCACGAATTCTTGACGGATCAGATGGCGCGTGTCGTTGGAGCTCACCCTGTCGAGACGGTCGTCATGAATTCTCTGACGGTGAATCTTCATTTGATGATGGTGTCTTTCTATCGGCCCGAAGGTACGCGACGCAAGATAATGATCGAGAAAGGCGCGTTCCCGTCGGATCAATATGCGGTTGAATCTCAGCTGCAGTTTCACGGATACGAATCGGAAAATGATTTGATCGAACTCACTCCGCGCGGGGGCGAGTCGATATTACTAACAGAGGATATAGTCGACGCGGTCGAACGAGAAGGCAACGATCTCGCGCTCGTGTTGCTCGGCGGAGTTAACTATTACACCGGCCAGGCATTCGACATGAAGGCGATCACAG
>JANMUW010000228.1:0-20266 GCA_031392105.1 Acidobacteriota bacterium
AAGGTCTGCAACAAGATATTCGGATTAACGAAATAGATGTTTCCGTTCTGTTCGTAGATTCCGCCCAGGGCACGGATCTCATCGTTCGTCAGAGTGGAAAACGGTGTCTGCCGACCTGAACGGCCTGTGCGGTTATACGTACCTCGGGTGTCTACAAAAGTGATCGGAGCACCCGAGAACCATTGCATCAAACCTGAAATTTCCCAGCCGCCCAGGATCTTATCGGCGATACCGCTGTAATTGAGAAACCTCTTTCCTTGACCGAACGGCAGTTGATAGATTCCTGCCGCGTTGAATGTGTGCGTCGTATCAAAATCCGCACGCTGGTCATCAAGTTCCTGTCGCCCATTATCCAGATACGGTTCAAAGAGTGCCTGCGACGTACCAACGGCATTCGTCAGGTTCTTGGAAAACGTATAGTTCGTCTGGAAATACAGACCGTTCGAGAACCGTTTGCGGAGCTCAAGCTGAAGCGAATCATATTTATACTTCGCATCGTTGAGGAAAAGGTCAATCACGCCCGTTGAATTGTTCGGCAGGAACTTGACTCGCGGCACTGCGGCCGGATTGCAAATCGTGGGAGCCGCCGCAATACAGGGCTGATTATTGAGATTCGTCGCACTGTTAATGTAGAAAATCGCCAGATCCGCAGGCGTGCCGTTATTCAAATGGCCCGCTACGGTGCCGTTAATTGCCGCTGTCGGTGAACCTATCCCGCCATTCGTGCCGGAAGTTGCGCCGATCAAGGGAATAACCGACAACGCCACGCTTCCAGGCAGAGCCGGATTGAATCCCGCACTGGACGGTAGAGTCAAATCGACCTGGGCCGTGCAAGTCGCGGTAGTGCCGCCGCCCGCTATGCAGGTTGCTATCCGAGCTTGCCGTTCGGCCGTATTGATTCGAAAGTTGCTCTGAGCACGGAGGAAATCCGGCAAGAAACCGTTGTTCACAATGTCGATCTGACCTAGATCGACACCGCGTGCGAGATTATCGCTTCGGCTTCCGACATAACGAATCTCGAATGCCATATCGCCCCAAATTTCGCGCTGTAGGCCGACACTGTACTGTTGAACTTTCGGCGTCTTTAGTTTTGGATCAACCGCGAATACGGTTCCGAAGAAGTTACCGATGCCCGGCGCGTTGTTTGCCAGGTAAGCTCTCGGGAACATCGGTTCAGGGAATGTAGGAACCACTGGCGGCGGAGTCGTGTCGATGCGTAGATTTGCGGCGGGAGGCGTCACAACGCTTCTTCCCAAACCGGCATTACCGACGGCCGCATTATTCACCGACGTAACAATCGAGTCATTCCCATAGACGTGACTGTAGCCGGCCCGAATAACTGTTTTGTTCTCTCCGAAAAGGAAACCGCCAATACCCTTGCTGAAGCTCGGTGTCCAGGCAACTCCCAGGCTCGGGGCAAAGTTATTATAGTCCGTCTTATAGTAGGCGTTCTTTCTGCCTGCGTTACCGCCGATAGGCTGATACGTTCCGGCCGGATTGAGAAGCGATCCGATCACATCATCACCTATAACCGGTTCGAGAGCGTTACCGGTGTTATTGCGTAACGCCGGGAATAACTCCCAACGCACACCAAGATTGAGCGTCAAACCGCGCCTTACCTGCCAACGGTCGGCTACGTAAAGGGCATGATTCTCATATCTGAAAGCACGGAATTCAGTCGCCAGTCTCTGGAAAGGCGTGCCGATGTCCGGCTTGTTGAAGGCCTGTGTGACAGTCGTATACTGGCCGCCAAGCAGTGCCAGGAGCGCATTCGCTGCGGTTAGTTGCGTCGTGTTGATCCCGCCGACACTCGTAAAGTTCGAGGTGGCGAGTGTGGTATTCACGCCTGCCCCGGTAGCACCGCTGGCGAGCTGAACCACCGGGTAGATCTGAGCGTCATTGTAAGCATTAACGCGAAAGATCTGTGCCTGGCCGCCAAATCGAATCGTATGGTCGCCCATGATCCAGTCGGCATTGTCCTGAATATTGAACGCTTTGGTGTTACGTCCCTGATTCAGGAATTGTAACGGCGTCGTAATAAACTGAGTGGTAGCCGTGATGAAAGGAGTCGACAAAATGTAGTCCCCAACCGGCGATAGGCGATTGAAAGGAACTTCGCTTCCGAAAAATCCTCCTCTAACCTCGTTGATAAAGTTTGACGAGACTACTCGTCGATAAGCTGCCGTGAACTGTTTATTCTTCGAGGTCTGATCCACATCGGGAGCAGTATTAAAACCTGCAGTATCGACGTCGGGGCGGAGATTCAACTCCTTGTTGAAGTTATAGACGATGCTGACCGTATTCTTGTCGTCAAAGTCGACGTCAAATCTCGAAGAATACTGATCGCGCGTCTGATCGGAGCCGCGATTGAATCGGAACCCCTGCGTATTCAAACCGTCACCGCCCGTGAAGTTGCTGGCGGGAAGATTGTTGATATACGAGCCAACAATAGGCGAGATCGTGCTGCGAATATTGCCTGTCGGGAACGCGGACTGTGCGTATTGCAAGAAGTTAGTTATCGTGCAAACCGATCCGGCGGCGGCTGGGCAGTTAATGTTGGCTCCATTAACGGTGGTGTTAATAGCGGCACCAGCGGTCGCTCTATTGTAAGTGAACGTACCGGCGCGGGCCGCAGGCGACAGAACCGTTCGAGTCGCCGATGCCGTTACCGGATCGCGAATACCTTCATATGCAAAGAAGAAGAATGCCTTGTCGAAATACCAAGCCGGTACACCTTCGCCAAATCCGGGAACGGGTAGTCTCCAGCTAGCTTTTCCGCCGAACTGGTTACGATTGCGAAACGGTTTGGCCGCACCCGTTCGGTTGTTGAAGAAGCTGTTTGCTCCGAACTCCGAATTTCGATTGTATGCGAACAACGCACCGTGCAAATCTTTCGTGCCGCGCGGGGTCACTAAGCGGATCTGAGCACCGCCGTAACCTTGATCGGCCTCTTGATTCGACGTTGTGATCGTAAACTCACCCGTGTCATCCACAGACGGACGGCCGGGAGCAAAGTCGGTCGCGTTCGATCGAATGAACGTGTCCTGAATGTTGATTCCGTCACGAGTGATATTCGTGAACGTCGTACGCATTCCGTTGATCGTCGTCACCTGCGCCGTGTTTGCGGAAACACCTGCCTGCAGGCCTGTGAGTGAAAGCGGGTTGCGCGTGATCAGCGGCAGCGAGAGGATCTGTTGTGGGCTGACTGTGTTGCTGATCTGGGCGGTCGTCGAGGTGACGATGTCGGCACCGGCGGTTACCACCACCTCCGCGCTTACATCTCCAATTTCAAGGATCGGGTTCAGCGTCGCTTCTCGACCAACGTCGATCTTTTGCTCGTTTGCGATCAGCGTCTTAAACCCTGGGGCCGTGACACGAATCGTGTAGGTTCCGAACTCGAGTTGAGTGAAGCTATAGTAGCCCTCTTCGTTTGTCGTTACAGTTAGTTCCTTTCCGGTCGTAGTATCGGTCGCAACGACCGTTGCACCGGGTAGCGCTCCATCGGGTCCCGAAATAGTTCCCGATAAGCGTCCCGTTGTGCCTTGTGCAAACGCCACCACGGCGCTAAACACTACGAGCAGAAAGACGGTTAAAAACCTCTTCATAGTACTCCTCCTAGGTTGAAATGATCCTTACGTATGCCTTTTATGTTTATGGAAAGGAATGATAATGAAATATTTAAAACAACTTCTATGCCAGCGGCCGGGAGGGGTTTAAGTGAAGCGTATCGTTAGACTTTGCCTTTTTCGCACAGGCCGTCTGTACAATACTTTGAATGAATTTACAAAATTTTGCATATCGGGTCACACAAAGGGGATTTGCCTGGCTCCGGGAAACGGATGTCAGGTCCGGCAAGGCAGCCAGGCTCTGTCAGGGCGCCTAAGAGCGGGTGTGAATGTTGTAGGTCTTGATCTTTGAGTTTAGGGTCGTCGCGTTAAGGCCAAGCAGCCGCGCTGCCCGGGATTGATGACCGCCTGTCTGGTCGAGGGCTCGACGTATAAGATCGATCTCGAAACGCTTCACCTCATCATAAAAGTTGACGCCGCGCCCGATATCGATGTTCCCCGAAGTCCCCTCCGATTTCCTCATCATCTCAAAGGCCAAGGCGGGATCGCGAACCTCAGGTCGGAGACATTCGACCGTGATCTCGTCGGTGGCCGCGATCACGACCGCTCGTTCGATGATGTTCTCTAGCTCGCGAACATTTCCCGGGTAATGATAGTTCTCGAGTAACGACAGAACCTCCGGCGAGAGATTCTCCGATATCGTCCTGAGATTTTCATCGTTGTACTTTTGAATAAAATGTAGCGTCAGCGGAAGGATGTCTTCGGTCCGCTGACGGAGCGCCGGGAGCTCGATCGGAACGACGGACAATCGGTAGTACAGATCTTCGCGAAACGTTCCGGTCTTAACGGCGTCCTTAAGATCGACATTCGTTGCAGCAATGATGCGAACATCCACCTTCACCGGAGATGTCTCGCCAATTGGCGTAAATTCCCGCTCTTGAATCACGCGCAGCAATCGCACCTGCATCTCGGGTCGCAGATCTCCGATCTCATCGAGAAATATAGAACCCGTGTCGGCGACTTCGAAGAGTCCCTTTTTCGCGGCGACGGCTCCGGTAAATGCGCCCTTCGTGTGGCCGAACAGCTCAGACTCGAGAAGCTCGGACGGGATGTTCGAGCAGTTGACTACGACGAACGGATAATCAGCTCGCGGGCTGGCCTCATGAATAGCCTTCGCGATCAACTCCTTTCCGGTTCCGCTTTCGCCGGTGATCAAAACTGTCGAACGGGCGGGTGCAACGCGCTCAACAAGCCTGAAGATGTCCTCCATCTTCTCCGAGCGCCCGACGATCGCATCGCGGCTAACCGACCGCGTCATGACCTGCCGGAGAGTCTGGCGCTCCTCTTCCTTGCGGCGCTTCTTGATGCCCTTTGCAACGAAGCCGAGGATCTGTTCGTTCTGAAACGGCTTGCGAATAACTCCATTCGCGCCCTTCTCCCAGGCGGAGATCGCCGTATCGAATGTAGCGAATGCAGTGATCATGAGGACAACCGCTTCAGAATCGGCTTTCATCAATTCCTCGAGCGCGGTCAGGCCACCCATTCCCGGCATCGAGACGTCCATCAAAACGACGTCATAGGATTTCTGTGAATAGAGTTCGAGCGCCTCTTCACCCGTACGAGAAAGATCGACCTTGTATCCGGCGCTCGACAGAATAGTGTCGAGCACATCGCGCATTATCTCTTCGTCATCACAGACGAGAACTGATCCTTTCTTAGCCATAACTACCAAACCCAAGGTAGTGGGTCGTTTTCAGTTTGGGATTCCTTTGCGTCTTAGTGTCATTGCGGGAACACTAGCGCTAGGCATTTGTAACGATGGTTTTCCCGCAAAGTCGCAGAGCCGCAAAGTTCAAGCCCCTGTTGCTTAACTGAATTGTTCAAACTGACCACTACGAAATCCAAGTGAAACCGCAGCCGAAAAGTTAAGATTATAGACGCTTGTGTAACGAAAGCGAAACTAGGTCAAAGAGACCGAGGGCGATCAAATGGCTGAGACAAAGAAGTTCTACGTCGGGTGTCAAAGCTGGCAGTACGGTGACTGGACCACGAAGCCGGGCAGTGAACCGATCTTCTATCCCCGGGGGACACGCGCGAGCGACATGCTGTCGCTCTATTCCGAGGTCTTTGACACGATCGAAGTAGATTCGACAGCGTACGGGACGCCTGCGCTTTCGACTCTACAGGGTTGGGTCGCAAATACACCCGAGCGATTTCTTTTCAGCCTTAAGATCCCGCGGGCAATCACCCACGAACTCTCGCTAAGCGTTCCGAGCTTCGGGTTAATGGACGATTTTGTAGACGCCGCCCGGCAGCTCGGGCCAAAGCTCGGTGCGATCCTCATACAGCTACCCGCCACTTTTGAATCGAGCAAGGATCACGGCCTTGCTCTCCGGTCGTTTGTTTCGAGGCTGCCCGCCGATCTTAGTTTCGCGGTCGAGTTTCGCCATCCAGGGTGGTTTGTCGAATGGACTTTCGATGAGCTGAACGAGCACGGCTTAGCACTCGCTCTTGTCGCAGGTAAATGGGTTCCTGACGAAGTGATGTTCGCGGCTTTCGCTCGCACGACTACCACGACCGCATATGTCCGTCTGATGGGAGTGCGGGATCTTTCGAGTTTTGATCGTATCCAACGAAATCGATCCGACGAGATCGCCCGGTGGGCGGCACAGATCAGATCACTCGACGCAAAGGAAGTATTCGTGTATGTGGATAATTACTTCGAGGGCCATGCTCCGGCGACGGCGAATACGTTAAAAAAGATCCTCGGCATTTCGGCAACCGATCCTCAGCACCTCGATCCGCAAGCATCGCTCTTCTAGTCCTTTTTTCGTTTCTGGTTCCGTGTGTTACGTGTGTTACGTGGTTATCGCGTTAAATCAGCCACGGAATACAAGGAACAGACGGAACGGAACAACCAAACCTTTTTGCACTCCGGAGCGTAACAGATTCCGGCAAAGAGACTTTAATAACTCAGGTATTGGAACTATTCTTACGTCATGGCAATGTCAAAAACTTCAAAGGTTCTGCTGATTGTTGGTGGGATCATACTCGTCGTGCTGGTCGTCGGCATCATCGCGATCGCCCTTGTGGCCGAATCGCTGGGCCGTCCGAGCGTTCCGGTCAACAGCGTTCTCGTCTTGAACGTATCGGGCGATTTGCCTGATTACATTCCCGAAGATCAACTTGCAAAAGCTTTCGGTGTAAATCAGGGGCAATCGTTCACCTCACTTCTGACACAGCTTCGAAAAGCCCGGATCGATGACCGGATCCAGGCCGTGATGCTCGAGATCAATTTTCCCGGCATCGGTTGGGGCAAGGCCGACGAGCTCCGGGATGCGATCGCGGATTTCCGGACATCAGGCAAACCGGTTTACGCCTACATGCAGCTCGGCATGAACAAGGAGTATTACATTGCGACCGCCGCAGATAAGATCTTCCTTCCGCCTTCCGGCGATCTGTACATTAACGGCTTTGCGGCCCAAGCGATGTTCTACAAAGGATCGCTGGACAAGCTCGGTATCGAAGCCGATGTTATCCAGATCGGGCCGAAGTACAAGAACGCGCCGGACCAGTACACGAAAAAAGAAATGGGCGAAGGTCAGCGCGAAGTGATCAACGCCGTGCTAGACGAATATTACGGGCGCTTCACTGGCGGGATCGCCGAGTCGCGAAAGAAATCTGTCGAGGACGTGAAGAGTCTGATCGACGGTGCTCCGTACAATGCGACCCAGGCGAAAGAGTTCGGATTGATCGATGACGCAATTTATAAAGAACAGGTTTACGAGGATCTGAAAAATCGCTTGGGTTACAAAACCGATGACAAGCTGCGGACGATCCGCGGCGGCGAGTATCGCGAGATCCCGTCCGACTCGGTTGGCCTGAACACGGGGGAAAAGGTTGCGATCATATATGCGACGGGTGCGATAAATGTCGGCCGTTCGAACGACGGCCCGTTCGGCGGATCGATGGTCGGCTCCGATACGGTGGTCGCGGCGGTGAACGATGCTGCGAATGACACTTCGATAAAAGCGATCGTGCTTCGCGTGGATTCGCCCGGCGGATCGGCACTCGCATCGGACCTCATGTGGTACGCCCTCGAAAATGCGAAGGCAAAAAAGCCGGTCGTCGTTTCGATGTCCGACGTCGCCGCATCGGGCGGTTATTACATCGCGTGCAACGCGAACAAGATCGTCGCCGAACCATCGACGATCACGGGATCGATCGGCGTCTTTCTCGGCAAGCCGGTAGTCAAGGGCTTGTACGATTGGCTCGGCATTTCGAACGAGTACGTGATGCGCGGAAAGAACTCAGGCATCTTTCGCGAGACGGTGAAATGGACACCCGAGGAACGCGCGAAGATGGAAGAAGGCGCGAACAACATCTACTTCAACAACTTTGTCCCGAAGGTCGCAAAGGGCCGGAACAAAACAAACGAAGATGTGAACACGATCGCACAGGGACGCGTCTGGACCGGTACGCAAGCAAAGGCAAACGGTTTGATCGACGAGTTCGGTGGTTTGGAGAAGGCGATCGATATCGCGAAGCAGCTTGCGAATCTTCCGTCGGACAAAGACGTCAAACGTGTCGTGCTCCCGGCACCGCGGCCGTTCTTTGAAACGATCTTCGGTGATCCTGAAGAGACTCAGGCTACTGCGGATCAAAAAGCTCAGGACGCACTCGCTGCTTCGCTACCGGAAGACGTTCGTCGCATGTTTCGATATGCGTCGTTGTTCGATCAGATGAAACACGGCGAAGCGATGTTGATGATGCCGTTTGAGCTGGAGATCAAGTAAGAAGAAGGCAGAAGGCAGAAAGCAGAAGGCGGTGGCTTAGAGGTCGCCGCCTTTTATTATTAAGCAGGGTTTGCATACAGGGTTATCACCGATGAATATGTCCATCACATCTTCCGGATAGCGATATACCGTGGTTCTAGGTTCTGACGACTTTTCTAGACTGAACCAGATCCTGCTCTTGTCAAACTTTCTATACTTGAGATGGCTTACGATGAACTGAAGGCGAGCATTCTTCGAATCATATCCTTCTTCACTTTTTACTCTTAGCACGACCAGGCCGATATTGGATGGATTGCTCACCAACTCCGAGAGGAAAGAATCAAGCCGACCGCGCACCTCATTGCGAGGTAAGTTTGAGAACTCATCGATTAAAACCGGATCAGTAGGTCCGGACAAAACTGCTGTTTCAAAAGCCGTATTCTTACACCCCTCGGGAAAGCCATCGACGGTAACGGTCGCATCAATTGATGAAAACTCATCCTCTGGGCCGGTTGCAACCGTTATTTTCGAAGTGCCAGAGCCTCTCGTGATCTTTCCTTTGGTAACCGTCCACGCAAAACGAAGGGCGGAACCGTCGCCGAGAACAGCGGCGCGAAACTCAACCTCATCGCCGGGATTGGTTAGACCTCGCGGACCGATCACGGTTAGGGAGGGGCATTGTGCCGACGCCGAGATGCACGCATACCATAGAGCGAGGCATGCGAGTGAACGTACTCTGATATCGATAGCGGAAATATACACCATTGCGAATCGCGCCGTGAAGGAATTGGAGGATCAAGTTGGCTCACTCTTGTCGCCAAAGGCGACAAACTTATAAAGCCTGGGGTGGAGCGAAGCGGAACCCCAGGTTAAGTCGACAACATCATGCGACCCTGAAGGGGTCGAACAACTGAGATTTTTTCGACCCCTTCAGGGTCGGAATCTCACACGTAGCGTTCCTAGGGTTACGCTCGCTTTGCTCGCTCACCCTAGGCTTTATATGTTCGTCGCCTTCGGCGACAAGAACACAGATCACAAATGCTTCTCCCTTCTCCCTTTCTCCCGAGTTGCCCCCTTACCAGACTTGTGTCTATAATCGCGGCGAGTTCACCACTTAAACATCGAAAATAAAATTTAGGACAAGGGGAGTTTCATCGCTTTCGCTTGTCCGTTTTTTTTAATGGAGGAATAATGCTGAGAATCATTCTGGGCGTGATCGCCGGGTTTATTGCATGGTCCATCCTTTGGGTTGGCAGCGATCAGCTCTTTCACTTGTTTTCGCCACCGTGGTACGGAGCGCAGAAGGATGCGATGGCCCTCGCCGTAGCCAACGCTGAGACGTTTCGTACGGATGCATCGATCAGTGTTATCGACCTCGTCAGAAGCGGGATCGCATCTATCATGGCGGGCTTTATCGCCGCGGTCGTCGCCGGTGAGAACAGACGTTCGCCTCTCATCCTCGGAATCATACTGCTCATTGTCGGCGTCGCCGTTCAGGTGCATCTCTGGAATGTTTTCCCGATCTGGTTTCACGTGATCTTCTGGCTAATGTTGATACCGCTAACTATTCTCGGCGGCAAGATGAAGCAGGCCGCGTAGGAGCAATTTCATGATACGGATATTGATCGCGGCGCTCGTTGGCGGACTGGTTATGTTCTGCTGGGGCGCCTTTTCGCACACGGTGTTGCCGTTCGCAGAGGCCGGCGTCAAGAGCGTTCCGAACGAAGCGGCCGTTACATCGACGTTGCAAACAAACATTCCTGAATCCGGATTTTATTATCTTCCGGGAATGGAAGGCGGGCACAACGCGTCCGCCGAGGCTCGGGCGGCGTGGTCGGCCAAGTTTGAAAAAGGGCCGACCGCCATCCTTATCTATCACCCGACAGGCGAAACGCCGATGTCGGCGACGCAGCTCGGTACAGAATTTCTATCGACTGTTCTGGCAGCTCTGTTTGTCGCGCTGATAATGAGTTTTAGCGGCGCAGGGTTCATTCGACGAGTCGAGATCGCAACCTTGGTCGGCGCGGCCGGTTGGGCGTCGATCAGCTTGTCGCAGTGGAATTGGTACCGCTTCCCGACGCCTGTGATTCTTGCAGAAGGATTTGATCAGATCGTCGGATGGCTGATCACCGGGATCGCGATGGCGTTCTTCATCAAGCGACGGGACGGATGAGGAACTATTACGAATTACGAATTACGAACGAAATGCCAAGCTGAATCTCAATTCGTAATTCGTAATTCCTAATTCGTAATTCTAATTGCTATCGGCAACGGCAGCCACCTTGCGGGCTTGCGATAGGTAACCTCATTCAATTTTTCAACCAGGCCTTCTAGTTCGGCGACGAGCTCGTCAGGCGGAAGGTCCGCTTTGTTTTCGTAGCACGCATGAGCAATACACGGCAGAGGTTTGCCCTCGTGATGCACGAGACAACCGATCCCTTTTTCAAATAATGGACATGCATATGTTTTCGAGAAAGTATCGCCGTCGGTTGAAAGCTCGTATTTCGATATCGTCTCTTGGACTCGCTTGAATATTCTGAATTGCGCTTCTTCGCTCAGCCTACTGATCGTTTCGCGTATCGCCGCCGCTTCTAATCGCGTGATATGAACGTTCACAAAATGCGCGTCGAGACAGCATGCTCCCTGTGTTTCGCACGTCGCGCAATCTTTCGCGCGGTCTTCGTAACCCGCGCGGATCTCTTGAGCGAAATCCGTTTTCAGGTCGTGGAGCTTTTCGAGTGCGAGAGTTTCACTGAGAACTTTCATATCAAGGTCGAAATCCGATATCCGAATTCCGAAATCCCAAATCGGATGCTACAATCTCCAACAACAAATCCTACACGCTCAGGAGGCTTATGCTCAAAGAAGGCGACAAAGCACCGGACTTCAAATCGAAGGATCAAAATGGCGAGTCCGTCCAGCTCGCCGATTTCAAAGGAAAGCGCGTCGTGCTTTTCTTCTATCCGAAAGACGATACTCCTGGCTGAACCAAGGAAGCATGTTCGTTCCGTGATGCGAACGACGAATTCGAGAAAAAGAATATCAAGCTTCTTGGCGTATCGGTCGACGATGAGAAGGCCCATCAGAAATTCCGTTCAAAATACGGGCTGAAGTTTGACCTCGTCTCAGACACCGACAAGCAGGTCGTCGAGGCCTACGGCGTCTGGGCCGAGAAAAGTATGTACGGCAAAAAATACATGGGCATAAATCGAACAACATTTTTGATCGACGCAAATGGAAAGATCGTGAAGGTCTTTGATAAGGTAAATGTCGAGGAGCATGCCGACGAAGTGCTTGCGGCGTTCGGAGAAAAGTAGAGTATGAGATTTCTGATTTTTGTTATTTGCGCGTCAATATTCTTGACGGTCGCCTGCAACGACGCGGCCAAACCACCGGTCGTGGTAAAGGGTACACCGACGCCTGCTCCCGCACCTGCGGGTAAAGACAGCCACGGCCATTCCGAGGGCTCGGACGCTCCGCGTATTCAGCTCGCCGAAGCAAAGAAGGATTTCGACGCTGGGACGGCAGTCTTTGTCGATACGCACGCACCTGAACAATTCGCCCAGCAGCACATACCCGGTGCGATCAACGTACCGGCCAATAACCTGGAGCCGTATCTCAACAAGATCCCGAAAGGCAAAAAAATAATTGCCTACTGCTCCTGAGGAGCCGAACATTCCAGTGCCAGTTTGGTATCTGAACTAAAAAAGAAGGGATTCGAAAACGCTTACGCTTTGTATGGTGGAACCACCGCGTGGATCAACGCGGGTTATCCGTTAGAGAAGGCAACAACTAGTAAGCAGTAAGCCATCAGGCAAGCTTTTAAGAATACTACTCGGCCCCGGTTGTGGAATTGATATTCCAGCCGGGGCCTTCTACTTATGGCTTATCCCTTATCGCTAACGGTCCTACAGCCTCACGATCGTCGCCTTACTTCCGTTCCTTAGCGTCTCATTCAACGCGTTGCGCGTATCTACGATCAGCATCGCCTTCTCGCAGATCCCGCGATAATCGATTCCCGTATGCTCGGTGCAAATGATCACGCAGTCGGATTCGCTGATGATCTCGTCTGTCAATTCCTTGTTTCGAAGTGGCTCGGCATCACCGATCGTGTACGCGTGGTCGAATGTCACTTCAGGAACAAACGGATCGTGGTACGAAACGTCCGCACCTCGCGCTCGAAGCAGATCGATGATCGAAAGAGCCGGTGATTCGCGCATATCGTCGATATCTTTTTTGTAAGCGACGCCAAGGATCAGGATCTTCGAACCATTCACTGCCTTTTTTTCATTATTGAGAGCCGTCGAAACAAGCTTCACGACGTAGGCCGGCATACCGGAATTTACTTGCTCGGCGAGCGAAATGAATTGCGAGTCGAATCCGTGCTGTCGAGCTTTCCATGACAGGTAGTGCGGATCGAGCGGGATGCAATGACCACCGATCCCGGGCCCGGGATAGAACGCCATGAACCCGAACGGCTTCGTAGCAGCAGCTCGAACGACTTCCCAAGTGTCGATGCCGAGAGTATTGCAAAGCCGCGCCATTTCATTCGCCATGCCGATGTTGATCGCGCGAAAAGTATTTTCCCAAAGCTTGCATGCTTCGGCGACGCGCGCGGATGACACGGAATGCACCTCGTCGACGATCTCGTTGTATAGCATCGATGCCACATCCGTCGAATCTTTCGTTACGCCGCCAACTACCTTCGGAATGTTGTGCGTCTGAAACTGAGGATTACCCGGATCGACCCTTTCAGG
The DNA here is from genome assembly GCA_031392105.1 of Acidobacteriota bacterium. GTDB lineage: Bacteria > Acidobacteriota > Blastocatellia > Pyrinomonadales > Pyrinomonadaceae > OLB17. The sequence continues at coordinate 13,099 of JANMUW010000228.1, forward strand.
CGAGAACGCGAGCAGGAAATCTTTGTCCAGCTTAAATCCCTTTTCCTCAAACATCGGAAGCAGAACTTCATCGGTCGTCCCCGGATAGGTGGTCGACTCAAGGATCATCAGCTGTCCGCGGCGCATGTACTTCTGGATCTCTTCGCCCGCCGCGATGATGTAGGACATGTCCGGGTCCTTGGTCTTTCGGAGCGGAGTTGGGACGCAGATGATGATCGAGTCGCATTCGCCGAGCTTGCTAAAATCGGTCGTCGCAGACAGGTTCCCGGCATCGACGCATTTCTTAACATTGGCGTCGGGAACGTCGACGATGTATGAACGGCCGGCATTTATATCCGCCGTCTTTTTCTTGTCGACCTCAAATCCGATCCCGCGAAATCCCTTGAGCCCGAATTCCACGATCAGCGGCAACCCTACGTAGCCGAGGCCTATAACACCAATGCAAGCGCTTTTTTCCGAGATCAATTTTTCGAGTTCGTTTTTTATCATTTTGAGTGAGATTTGAGCAAAGCTTCCGAAGATATTATATGCGCCGCCAGGCGGATTTCCGTAAAGCGTTTACCTTAAGGCAAGGGTAAGTCTTTCGTCAAGGGCTTCGATGTTTGTGTTAATATTAGGTGCACCGGACCCCCCTCACGGTCCAGTCAAGCCTGAAATTCAAACCGGTCCTGTCCATTCATTTCACATGACTTTCGTTATCGAATCGGAAAATCCGGTAGTCAAAGCGGTCATCGAAGGGACTGCTCCGCGCCCCGCACGACTCGCTGCGGCCCGCGGCATTCTGCCGTTGCCGCAATTGGATCTGCTCGAAGTCCTTGTGGCACTCGCCCTTTCCGATGACAGCGAACTCTCGGGTCATGCCCGTCAAACTATTCGAACGCAGGATACAGAAGCGCTTAATGAATTGGTGCGTTCGGAAGAGGTAACGGTCCCGATTCTATCCTACCTTGCGAGTGTCGGTGAACTGCCGAAAAAGATCCACGAGTCGATCATTTCGAATGCCAAAACTCCTATCAGGACGATCATAAAATTTGCCGGCGAGACGAAGAGCCCAGAGCTGCTTGACGCTCTTTCGCTCAATCAGCAGATGCTGATCCAAACTCCCGCGGTGATCGACGCAATCCTTAAGAATCCAAACCGTACATCCGAAGCTGAGCGACGAGCCGCGGAAACTAAGAAGGAGTTCTTCGAGAAAGAGCGCGGCCAGCAGCAGATCGCGAACGAGTTAAGAGCGCAGGGCAAAGAGGCTGCCGCCGAGTTTATCGAAAATGGCGACTTCGATGGTTTAGGGATCAGCGAGGAGGACGCCTTGTTCCTTGCCGAGCACATCATCATCCCGGACAGTGAAACGGACGACACTTGGCTGGGGCTCGAGTTTATTGAAGAGATCTACGAAGAAACTCCGGAACAGCGGCAGGCGATCGTGAACAAGATCCTCGGGGATTTCATGTCCGAGGAGATGGATATGCCAAGCGAGCGCATTTCGATCATCAACCGCATCATGAAGATGGGCATGAAGGATCGCACAAAACTCGCGATGAAAGGCGACCGCGAGGCAAGAAACATTTTGATCCGAGATCCGAACAGAATCGTCGCGCAGGCCGTCGTCAGCAATCCTCGCATCACAGAGCAGGAGATCGAGAAGATCGCGGCGATGCGAACGGTCACGGAAGACATACTTCGCCAGATCGCGACCAGCCGGAATTGGTCGCGGAGCTATGCGGTCGTTCACAACCTCGCACGAAACCCGCGCACGCCTCTGGCAAATTGCATGAACATTCTGTCCAGACTCCAGCTCAAAGATCTTAATGCCCTGGCGAAAAATCGGAATATCTCAGACGGAATTCGCCGCCACGCGTTACGCCTCTCGCAAGCTCGAGCCGGGAAGTAAGAAGAAGACAAGAGACGGGAGACGGGAGATTGAAAGGATCTCGATCGTCTCTTGTCTCCCGTCTCTTGTCTCTTTTCTCCTGTCTCTTGTCTCCCGTCTCCCGTCTTCTTACACTCTCACGCGTCCCGTCTTAACGTAAGAACCGGCGAGATCGGTGAAAGTGTGGCTCGCCGCGCCGATCCACATGCCGGCGAACAAACTCATCAAGCCGTGCTCACCAAGTATCGAATCCGAATACTGCCGCAGCTTCGCCCATACACGCGGAAAATCCCATAATGTCGGAAGCTCGCCGCCGACGATGATCGAGTAGGCGTAGGTCGCCATGAACGCAACCAAAGTCGCGACGCCCATGAAATAGACGACGCGAAGCAATGTTCCGAACATAAGGCCGTGAGACCAGCGTGATCGATGTTTGAAGAAGCTTCGGTACGGCAACCACATCACCTTTATGAATTTCCAACGCGAATACTGTTTCGAGACGATATCGAGATCCGGACCGAACATCAGTCCGCCAAAAAGAAAGCCAAATGCTACAACACCCGCTAGCCACGTATTGCCGGTCGCGAGAAATGCCACCGCGAAAACAGGGGCCGCGAGGGCTACGGTGATCGCGTCATGGGTTTTTCCGCTAGGCATTAAGTTTCTTTTTGAGAATGATTTAACCGGAAAAGGTAAGGCTATTGTGCCAGTTTGTCTGCGGGTTTTCCACACGGCCTCTGGAAAAACTGTCGGGTTCTGTTAGAATCATCGTTCCGCTAACTGAGGAGATTTTCTGACCGGCCAAACCGGTGGGCTAGAAATGTCGAATTTTTGGGAAAAATTGCGAACAACGCTCGAAATGATCAAGTTCGAGCACACTCTTTTCGCGCTTCCTTTCGCGTTTCTCGGGGCTATTTTGGCGGCGAATGGGATCCCGACCATATCTCAGATCATCTGGATAACCGTGGCAATGGTTGGAGCCCGGTCGGCGGCGATGACCTTCAATCGAATAATCGACATCGACTTCGACGCGGCGAATCCTAGAACATCAAATCGCGAACTTCCGAGCGGCAAGCTGTCCATAGGATTCGCATGGGCGTTTTTATTCGTCTCGATCGCGGTCTTTCTGCTGGCGTCGTACCTGCTGAACTGGCTGACGTTCGCCCTTTCGCCCATAGCTTTACTCAGTGTTCTCGGTTACTCCTACGCCAAACGGTTCACCGCATTTTCGCACCTACTACTCGGTTGGGCCCTCGCGATATCGCCTACGGCCGCGTGGATAGCGGTCCGCGGAACGATCGACTCTGAGGTTCCGCTCCTGTTGTCACTCCTTGTGTTCATGTGGACGGCCGGGTTCGACGTGATGTACGCCTGTCAGGACCACGAGTTTGACCGAAGGGCCGGGCTAAGGTCGATACCTGCCCGTTTTGGCATCAAGAATTCACTCTGGATTGCGCGTTTATTCCATCTCCAGGCATTTATCGCGTTGTTATTGCTTTACTTAGTGACCGGCCTCGGATGGCCGGCCCTTGCCGGTGTGATCCTCGTCGCCGGGCTGTTGATTTACCAGCATACGCTGGTTTCGGCAAAAAATTTAAGCCGAATGAACGCTGCGTTCTTTACAACCAATGCCTTTGTTAGCGTAATATTGTTTATATCCTTTTCGGTGGCGGTTTTTACCGCAAAGTAGTGTCGCTTATGTCGTATAGGAAGCGTAATATTGCCTGTGTCGAATCGATGTGGAATGGCCATATCGAGAATAAACTCAATGTTTTACCCACTTTAGAGTTGATCTCGAAGACAATGGAGTCCAAGTTTAGCCACCTCACATGCAATACGCGGGAGGAGCTTCAATACAACTTAAATCTGCTCTGCAAACGAAACTACGGCGTCCTTTACTTTGCGTTTCACGGATCACCCGGTCGAATTCACCTGCATCGTGACCGCGTCAAGCTTCCGGAGCTGGCTGGGATGATGAATCACCGGTTTACGAACTGGATAATCCACTTCGGCACCTGCAGCACGCTTCGAAAGCCGACTGCGGTCCGGGACTTCGTCGAGCAGACGCAGGTCGCGATGGTGACCGGCTTTACCCGCGACGTAGATTGGATCGAATCGTCGTGTTTCGAGCTGCTCCTTTTCAAGGCCTTTCACACCTTTAAGAGCCCGCGAGTCGTTATCAGGCACCTGCAGCAGAAATATCCTGACCTCGTCGAATCGACAGGATTCAAGTTCTTCCCTGAGATAGATATGTCTGAAACGCTGCGCGGGAAACCCTACGCCTACGGAACGACCTTCAAAGGCAAGAAGAAATAGGTACTGATCGCCTAATCTCCGTTAGGAGCTTAGGCGATCAGGAAGCGACATTAAACTAGGTCAGCGTCTCGGGAATCTTCAACTTCGTCCCGATCTTCTTGTTGAGCTTCTCGATGAAGTACGCCGACAGCAGCGGCGATTCTTTCTCGACGTTCTGGTGGACAAAAAAATACAGTTCACTTAGTCCCTGTTTTTTCCATTTAGCTATCCGGCTTATCCATTCATCCAAACGATCACGATCCGAGCTATGATTCGCCCCGACCCATCGAACGAACGGCGTCGGCGTCGTCAATCGCATGTGCATGAGGTCGCGGCGGCCGGCCGTATCAACGAGTACATTCGTGATGCCGTGTTGCTCCATCAAACCATAAAGCCGCGTCGAAACTTCCGGATCGTTGTACCAATTCGTCTTTCGAAACTCCATCGCGATCGGCCGGTCGAATTGTTTCCAGTAATCGGAGAATGCCTCTACGCGCTCGAAATCTTTCGGGTCGAAATTATTGTGCATCTGCATGAAAGGCATGCCGCACTTTTCCTTTAAGAACGCTGAGTTCTCGGCGAACTGATCGACCTTCTCTTCGACATCCTTCAACCGCGAGAAATGGGTGATACTTTGCGGCAGCTTTGGGAAGAAGAGAAAATCGGCGGGCACTCCTTCCCGCCACGCGGTGTACTGCTTCTCCCAATATCGTTTATAAAATGTCGCGTTCAATTCGACGCAGTTAAAATGTGAAGCATAATACCCGAGCTCATCCTTTACGCCTTTCGGATAGAAATTCTTGAGGTCCTTCTTGTTCCACTTCGCACAGCCGACGTAGACCTTGAAGTCTTGTTTTTTTGATTTGCCGAGTATGCGTTTGGTGTCGGGATGATCCGGAGGAATTGTGAAATCTACCTCGTCGGGATTTTCGACTTGTCCGAATTTCATATTGCAGATTTTATAATCGTTAAGGACTTTTCGGTATTGTCCGCAACTAAAATATGCGTAGGCGGGTTTAGCTCGCGTAGCGAGCGACAGCATAAAGCCCCCAGCGTAAGCTGGGGTTTGAGACCCAAATCAGACCGAGCTCGCGTATGCGAGCGACAGAGCACTCCCATGCCCAAATCTTATACCAACCTTCTCTATCACATCGTCTTTTCAACCCGTGAACGTCGCCCGTTGATCACCGCGGACAAGAAACCACAACTTTATGAATATATCGGCGGAACGGTTCGCGGACTTGGCGGGATATCGCTCGCGATCGGCGGCATCGAAGATCATTTGCATCTCCTGGCAAAATTACGCCCCGACAACGCGCTCTCCGATCTTCTCCGCGATTTGAAATCGAATTCTTCAGGTTGGATGCATGACGTGTTTCCCGACGCAAACGATTTCGCGTGGCAGCGGGGATATGGGGCTAGCGTCATTTTTCGATTGCCCCCCCAGCTTACGCTGGGGGCTTTATGCTGTCGCTCGCATACGCGAGCTGAGGCCGCGCATACCTGACGTGGCAACGAATAGAATAGAATCGATCCGATCTTTGCGGGCCCCTTTCTAGATGCACATCACCGCGAATGCGATTAGAATAGTCCTAATGCAGTTCTCATTCGATTCCAATCTCCATGACATCGCATTCAAGGTCGAAGACGGTGAGCGCCTGACGTTCGACGAAGGCCTCGCGCTTTACAATTCATCCGATCTCAATGCGCTCGGCAAGCTTGCCGATCACGTGCGGCGCAAGAAGCACGGGCTGACGACCTACTACAACGTCAATCGTCATTTCAATCACACGAACATATGCGTTGCCGACTGTAAGTTCTGCGGGTTTTACAGACGTGCTCGAGCCGAGGATGCGTACACGCACTCCGTGCAGGAAGCGATCGACATCGCACGTGAAGCGGTCAACGAAGGTGCGACCGAGTTGCACATCGTCGGAGGCCTCAATAGCAAACTTCCCTTCGAGTACTACACCGATCTGTTCTCGTCCCTCAAGCGCGAGTTTCCGAAGCTGCATCTCAAAGCACTGACGATGGTCGAGCTCGATTTCTTTGCGCGGTTCTACAAGATGTCGGACGAAGACGTGATCGAGAAGCTTCACGCGGCGGGAATGGATTCATGTCCCGGCGGCGGTGCCGAGATCTTCGCCGAGCCGACTCGTTCGCGGATCTGCGATCACAAGTGCGACGGTGACCGATGGCTCGAGCTCGCCGGCAAAGTTCACAAGGCCGGATTGAAAACCAACGCGACGATGCTCTACGGCCACATCGAATCGATCGAAGACCGCATCGATCATTTCGTGCGATTAAGAGAACAACAGGACAAGACCGGTGGATTTCAATGCTTCATCCCCCTCGCGTTTTATCCACCGGGAACAGCACTCGATTCGCTTCCCGGCCCCGACGCGATCGATAATCTCAAGACCATAGCCGTATCACGTCTCATGCTCGACAACTTCGATCACATCAAGGCCTACTGGGTCATGCTCGGCAAAGCCACCGCCCAAACCGCCCTCCACTACGGCGCCAACGACCTCGACTGCACCATCACCGACGGCGGTGAGCTCACCCACAGCTATTCGGTTGAATCTAACAATGAAGTAAAGATGACTAAGCAGGAAATCGTCGAAATGATCCAACGTGCCGGCTTCGACGCTGTAGAAAGGGATACGGTGTATAATCGCGTTGACCAGGACGCGACGGTCTAAGGTCCAAGGAGACGAATTATGGCGACATCGAAACCTGATTTAGTTTCAATGGCTGACTCACTTCCGATCGACTTGAAAATCGAATTGATCGATAAACTTCTCGAAAGTATTTCGCCGGCGCAAAGTGAGATAGACGAGCTCTGGAAAGTGGAAGTGGAGCGGAGGATCGATGAGGTAGAAAGCGGAAAGGTCAAGACCATACCGGGCGATGAGGTATTTGCAAAGATTCGGGAACGCTTCGGCAAGTGAACCATTCATTTCATCACGAAGCTGAAGCTGAATTCCTGCACGCGATCGA
>JANMUW010000244.1:0-3194 GCA_031392105.1 Acidobacteriota bacterium
GGCACGAACGAATTTCACGGAAATGTGTTCGGCTTTATCCGCGATAAGAGCATCCAGTCGAGGAACGCTTTCGCACCTATCATCGACGGTGACCCGGACAAGCGTCCGCCTTACACACGCGCTCAATATGGCGCTACGATCGGCGGGCCGGTCATCAAGGAACGAGCGTTTTTCTTTGCTTCGTTCGAACAACGAAGACGTCAGGAGTCCGGATTCTTTACGAGCGATATCATCGGCAATCAGACTGCGAGCATCACCGTCGGAGCTCCATTCCTGCCGTTTACGCAGATTTATAACAACCTGACGCCCGGTCAGGTGAATTACATCCAAGGCGAATTGGCGAGCGGTAACACAGGACGCATCCAAACTGCCCTCGCGTACGCACAGCTTACTTCTATCGGAGCCCAGACAGCACTATTCGGAGCGAGTACGCTGACCAACCTTATACCAGGTATCGGCGTCCCGGTCGGCCAGGTCGTGGGGCCTCGTTTGCTCTTGTCGGGAACACCTGTACCGCTAACCCGTGATGCACGAGGCGAGCTGGTCGCGTTTCGTCCATTGACGCAGCTTCGGCGTATCTTCCCGATTTCCGAAGCATCCACCTTTAGCTCTGTTCGCCTCGACCACTTGATCGTTCCCGGCCACCAACTCTCTATGCGAATGGGTTACAACCCTGGCAAGGTGAACGGAATTCAGGACGAATCACAGAACCAGACGCTTGGACAGAATGATTATTCTCGAACGGGTATCCAGGATGTGAAGGACACTTCGGTCGGAGTTTCGCTTTCGAGCGTATTACCGAACAACCTCGTTAATGAAGCATTTTTCAACTTCGGACGCAGGCTCGCGAAGTTCGAGTCGCAGGTGCCCAGTGTTGCCCATCAGATCGCGGGCACGGGATTCATCGGATCAAACCCGTTCTCACCCGTCGATAGAAGCGAAACTCGCTTCCAGCTTCGCGATAACCTTACATGGGCCACCGGCGATCATATCTTTAAGTTTGGTGGCGATGTGAACTGGATAAATGTCGCCGCGAAGTTCGAATTGAACTTCCCGGCGCTGTTTAACTTCGGCTCGCAAGCAGCCGGTGCCTTGGTCAGAAATCCTACGAACGGTGTTGCATGCGACTCCCCAACAGTTCCAATTGCATTGAGATGTCCTGCAATTACGCCGAATCAGGCCTACGGTTTGGGATTCCCAAGCGTTTTCATTCAAGGTTTCGGTAATCCCGAAAGCTCGATCAAGAACAAGCCCGTTGCCTTTTTCGCGCAGGACACGTGGAAAGTCCTTAAGAACGTCACGCTCAATTACGGTATTCGATACGACATCGAGTTTACAGAAGAGTTTGCACCGTCGCCGTTTCGCGATCCGCTTACGGGGATCACGTTGACGGCTGCCGACGTTCAGGTTGCTCAGGATGCGTTGAATGTTACGCAGGGTTTTCCGCGGGACTCGAACAACTGGGCGCCGCGTGTCGGTGTTGCGTGGGACGTTTTTGGTAATGGCAAGACCGTCGTTCGTGCTGCAGGCGGGATGTTCTACGATCACCCGCTGCTGGCGGTAGCATTTAACTCTGATATCGGAGATGGATCGCAGCAGCAACAAGCGACACTGCTGCCGATCGGCGGACCGGCACCCGGCGGATTATTTAATGCATTCCAGGTGTTTCACGGAACGGTATGCGGAGTTCAGGGATCGGTACCGGCATTCTGCGGTACGACCATAACACCCGGCGTCGCTGCTTCGTCGAACTACTTGTATGGATATCAGCGGTTCGATCCTTCTAAGTTCACCGGCTTTGGCCCGATCCTGCCATTCACACTGAATGTTGCGAAAGACTTCCAGTATCCGTATGCGATGCAGGGAAATCTTGGTATTGAGCAAATGGTCGGTAAAGACATGTCGATCTCGGCCAACTACATTACGGTGAATGCCCGCCATCTGGCCCACCCGCAGGACGTCAACCTCGTCAATACTGATGCATTGGTCGAGAACTTCCGTCGATTCTTCGGTGGCCCGCCGCCGAGTCTTGCCGCCGCGGCATTCGGGATCTCGATCCCGGCGTCCGGTGCGCCTTGTCCGGGCGGTGTTCCGCTGCAGTGTTATACGAATTTGGGACAACCCTGGGCGATCATAATCCCTGGCTTAGTAACGGCACCGCTCGCAAATCTCTCGAACCGGGTTGTCTCTCCTATCGCGGCGAATTACTTCCGACGCCTCGGTCCAAATTATTTCTTTATTTCTTCGATCACCGGCGGCCTCGTCAACAAAGCCACGTTTGACTCGGCAATTGCCGGCAGCGTTCGGACGCCAGGCCCGATCAATCCGTATGCGGATGTAAACGCTCAACTGTCAGATGGCAATTCGTCTTATAACGCATTGAACATCGAAGTAAAGAAACGCTTCTCGTCGAACATGCAGTTTTATGCGACGTACACCTGGTCGCACTCGATAGACGATTCGTCCGATCTTCAGACTTTGCTAAAGCCGCAGGACAACACGAACTTCCGTGCCGAACGTTCGGACTCGCTGTTCGATCAGCGGCATCGGTTCGTATTTAGCGGTGTGTTTAGCGCACCCGACACCTGGAGCTCGGGAAGCATGTGGAAGAAGATCATGCATGGGTTTTCGTTCGCGCCGATCGTTGAGTACGGTTCGGGCAGGCCGTTCAATATAATCGCTCCGGGCGATGCCAACGGCGATTTCCAGAGTACGAATGAACGGCCGTTTGTCCTTCCGAACGGAACGCTCTGTCGCGGACAGAACGCGGTCGCGGATACCAATGATCCGGTATGCATCCAGGGATTTCCGATCAACGGGACTCTCGGGCGAAACGCGGGAATCACGCACAATTATTTCTCGGTCGACGCGCGTTTGACCCGACGGATTCGGTTCGGAGAACAAATGAGCCTCGACCTCATCGTCGAAGGATTCAACCTTTTCAACCGATTTAACGAAGCTTCTGCGAACCCGTTCTACACGGTTGTTAACGGCTTCAACGAGCGAAAGTCGAACGGCAAGTATTACAGCCAGTCGACCTCAGCCTTCGATCCCCGGCAATTCCAATTTGGAGCGAAGTTTAGTTTTTAATGGAATAGGACGAGCTGTCTATTAAGATCGGCCCGCGAATTACGCGAAAAGACGCGAATGAGAAGTAACTTTCTTATTCGCGTCTTTTCGCGTAATTCGCGGGC